>CAZGYO010000017.1:0-14683 GCA_964530455.1 uncultured Victivallales bacterium | reverse complement strand
CGGAAAGCTCCAGGAGAAAATCCGAATCCTCCGGTTTTAGCTCAGCCGCCCTGCGGTAGAATTCGGCGGCATTCGTCTCTTTTTTTTCCGCCATCAAAAAGACTTCCTCTGCATTGAATCTTGTTCCCATGCGGAACCTCCTGCGGTCATGTTGTAAGGTTTTTCAGATATTCGATCCACTTGTCCATGCCTTTTCCGCTAAGCGCGCTCAGCTCGAATACAAGCACACCCGGCTGGACTTGACGTATGTTCTTGCGGCATAAATCCCTATCCCAATCCAGGTGCGGCGCCAGATCGGTCTTCGTCAGGAGTACAAGCCTTGAATCGGTGAACAGGCTTGGATATTTCAGCGGTTTGTCCTCGCCCTCGGTAGTTGAAAGCAGGGCGATCTTGAAAGTCTCGCCGAGATCGAAGGCCGCGGGACATACCAGGTTCCCGACATTCTCTATGAACAGCAGCCCGGTGTCCTCGCCGATAAGTTCAGGCAGTACTCGGCTGATCTGTTCGGCATTCAGATGGCAGGCGTTAGCGGTCTCGATCTGAACGACTTCAGCTCCTTTGCCTTTAAGCCGTCTGGCATCGTTGTCCGTACGCTGGTCACCTGCTATAACGGCACAAGACACCTCGCCTTTGAGAGCGTCAAGCGTCTTCTCGAGAAGGGTTGTTTTTCCGGATCCGGGAGACGATATCAGGTTTATCGCCACAATGCCTTTTTCGGAAAAATATTTTCTGTTCGCCGCGGCAATATCGTCGTTTTTTGCAAGTACTTTTTTCTCGACTTCCACAACGCGGGGTTCTTCCGTGTGCTCATGGGTATGCCCGTTCACATCGCCGTGATGATGGTGTTCGTGCGTGTGCGCTTGGCCGTCATGGCTGTGGGTATGGCTGTGGGGGTGACCGTCTTCGCAGCCGCAATCTTTACACATGGATATTCAACTCCGTTTTTTTATTCGATGAGAAGTGATTTTAAAATAAACTCTTTGCCGCATATAATCTCCGTCCTGTCCGATCCGCATTCCGGGCAGAGCAGGAAATTAAACTCCGTCTCGCTTTCTTTAATGCAGTCGCCACAACGTACTTTAGCCGGAATTGCTTCTATTTCCAGTTCCGCGTTCTCTGCGCGGGTTCCCTCCGCGGCGAACGGGAAAGCGAATTCAAAAGCCTGAATGTCTACCCCTGACAGCCCCCCGATCTCCAGGCGCACGGCCTTGACTTTCGTTCCACCTTCCCTCGAGCAGATCTCCTCTATCTGCCCGACCAGCGATTCCGCAAGGGCAAGTTCATGCATTATTGCCCATCCTGGATGCGGATTTCGCCAATGGCGGCATTCACGTACTCGCCCATGCGTCTTTCGAGCCCGGATGAAAGAGACATCTCCATGTCCATGGATTCCGGCTCAATCGCCATTATCTTTACTTCAGGAATCTCAATCCCGAGCTTTTTCCCCATGTCAAGTACCTTCATAACATCGCCCTCGTGGGTCGAAATCCGCTCGGTTTCCTTTACGCTTTTTACTTCGTCAGGGGTAAATATCCGGAATTCACCCGGCGCGAGCCCCATCTTCGCGCAGTCTATCACCAGCAACATTTTCACATCGTTTCCGCTGAGTATCGCCAGCAGCTTCATGCCGTCGTTCCCGACCTCCACTGCCTCGAAACCGGTGTCAAGGTTCTTTTCAGCTATGTGTTCGACGATCCGGAGCCCTATTCCGTCGTCCGAACGGGCGGCATTCCCGAACCCGGCTATTATTTTTCTTTTCACTGAATTATCCGCTTATCTGGTTAAAAATAGTGAACCACCGGATGAGGAGGGATTGGCTATTTGACAAATTTCACATCAAGATAATGCGTCGAACAGGAAATGCACGGATCGTATGCCCTGACGAGCATCTCGAGCCCGAGTTCCATTTCCTTTCCCGATTTGTCGGCTTCCAGCATTTCCGGCACCAGTTTTTCCATGTCCTTCTGTATGTTGGCATGGTTCTGGTTTGTCGGAATGATACAGTTTCCCCCGACGCAGAAGCCTTCGTCGTCGTACTCGTATTCGTGGAAAAGGATTCCGCGCGGAACTTCCGTGGCGCCGGAACCTTTGCCGAACTTTGTCGGTTCGACCGGCTTTTCGTCTTCAAGTCCCATTCCCAGCAGTTCATCGATGTATCCGACGGTGGTATATGCCGAATGGACGCATTCGATGAACTGGGCCACCGAATTCATATAAGGATTGAAGCAAGGGGTACTGAACCCCAGGCCTTCCGCGATCTTCTTGGCTTCGGGATGAAGCTGGTCATAGTTGAGGTTTATCCTTGCCAGCGCGCCCGCCATATAGCTGTCCATATTGTGTCTCGTATATTTCGCGGTCGACAGCGGGCTGACATATTCGTTCGTTACGCGGCGGTAGTTTGCCACCTCCAATATCTCCCTGCTTCCGTCCGGCATCAGGGTGCCGATCTTGCCGTCATAAAGGCCGTACTCAACGTCGTCGACAAGTGCGACATACTCGGTAGGTCTTTCAAAGTCGGGGATGTTCGAGGCCAGTTCGACGAGAAGCTTGTAGGTCTCGACAGCGTCCGGAACCATGTCAAGGATCATCTGTTTGAGTTTCTTGAGCTCATCTTCGCCCTGAGCCACAGTTCTGGCAAGGCCTGGAAGAGAAGCGAATCCGCCCGGCACGGCCTTGTTGGGGTGGGTTGTCCTTCCCGCCACGGCCGTCCCCCAGAGATGGCCCACCTGTTTCATCCGCAAGGCTCTTTTGACCACTTCCGGATGCGAAGAGGCCAGAGGGAACACCGACGGCGCGCCCACCAGATCCGGCGCAACGAGAAAGTATACATGCAGCACGTGAGAATCGAAATTCTCCGCGTGTTTCAGTATCCTGCGCAGAAGTTCCGTCTGTTTAGAGACTTCAATGCCGAGAGCGTCCTCTGTGGCTTTCAGGGAAGCGAGTGTGTGCCCCACGGAACATATCCCGCAGATGCGACTCGTTATGCGCGCGACTTCGGAGTAGTGGCGCCCCCTGATAAGAGCTTCGAAAAAACGCGGGGCTTCCGGCACACGCCATTCGCATGCCTCGATATTCCCGTTCGTTACGTTCACGACAATATTGCCGTGTCCTTCTACACGGGTAACGTGGTGTACTTTGATATCTACATCTTGAGTTGGCATCCTGAATCACTCCTGAAGTTGGCGGTGAACATTCTGGTCTTCGTCTTGGCCCATCTTTCCGGCAGGCCGCCGTTTTCCATGAGGACCTTCTCCATGGCTTTTTCGTTGGGTTCGTCGATCATGCCGCGGCATGCCTCGCATGGAATCCCGTCCGCCGGACACGGCGCGCCGCAGCCGGCACGGGCTATCGGGCCAAGGCAATGGCCTCCGTCGTCGTACCTGCACACAGTTTCGCGGAGCTTGCACTCGACGCATACCGGATAAGACGGAATATATACCTTTTCGGTGCCATGCACGAGCTGGGTGACAACCCTGATAAACTCGCTTTTGCTCATAGGGCAGCCGCGAAGGCAGTAATCCACTTTGATCGCGCCCGAGACGGGCAGCGCCTTCTGGTTGCTGTCAAGGTGCGACATACAGCTGTCTTCGCCGTAAACGCATTCCTTGACATCGTTGATGTCCTGGTGGTTTTTCAAAGCGTTTATCCCGCCGGACGTGGCGCAGGCGCCGTAAGCGATTACAATCGCCGAACGTTCCCGGATGCTTTCCAGCCTTGCCCTGTCGGCTTCGCGCGTGAAGGATCCCTCCACAAACGCGATATCTATGGGTTCATCAGTCTGCTCCTTCATCACTTCACGGAATTCCACAGGTTCGACGTGCTCCAGAAGTTTGAGGAAGGGAAGGCCGAAATTGGTCATTTCAACCTGGCATCCTTCGCAGCAGGCAAAATCGAACCAGGCAACCCGGACTTTCTTTTTTTCTGTATTATCAGACATTAGATGGCCTCCTCAAGATCTTTGATTTCGGAAAAACGGAAAACCGGTCCGTCGATGCAGACGTATTTGTCGTTTATCTGGCAGTGTCCGCATTTGCCTACGCCGCATTTCATTCTGCGTTCAAGGTCGACAAAGACGTTTTCTTCCGGAATATTGAATTTCTCCAGTTCCCGCAGGACAAATTTGTACATCACCGGCGGACCGCATATGATGACATGAGTCTCCGGCGAGAGGTTCCGGACATCCTCGAACAGAGTTGTTATCACCCCGACCTTGCCTTTCCAGTTTTGGTCTGCGCTGTCGACCGTCTCGAGATATTCGATGCCGTCTGCGACGCGCCAGTCTTCCAGGTCCTCCGTGAAAAGCTGGTCCGCGGGGGTCTTCGTTCCGAAGAACAGGCAGAATCTTTTGAAATCATCACGCTTGTCGAGTATGTATTTTATCATGCTTCTGGTAGGACAAAGGCCGATTCCGCCCGCAACGATCAGCACATCCTTGCCCTTGAACTCGTCCACGGGAAACCCGTTGCCCAGCGGGCCCCGGATCGTGAGAGTATCGCCCTCGGTGAGGGAGCAAAGAGCTTTGGATACCTTCCCGACTTCGCGTACAACCAGTTCAAACGTCCCGGTCTTCTCAGTCTGTGTCGGGGAACTTGAAAATCCCAGCGGGATCTCGCCGTAACCGAGAACACCTGCCTCGACTATCTGCCCGGGTTCGTATTGCATAGTTTCGCCGTTCTTCAGCTTCAGCTCGAAATGAGTTTCGCTTGCCGTCATCTTCCGGGCTTTCACGATCTCGGCTTCTTTGGGGAGAAAAATGTTGTCGTCTTTAGCTATTGTTGTACATCCGCAACTCATAATCAGCTCTCCATGATTTTCTTGATGGTGGTTACAGGATTCGCGATGTCTGCGGTGCAGGCTCCCGAGCAGCGTCCGCACCCGATACAGGCCGGCCCACCCAGTTTCTCGTTAAGATAAGCGGCTTTCCTCATAAAGCGGTGACGGTAGCGTTCCGCACGGGTTTCACGGAAGTTTTCCGTGCCGCCCTGTGCCGTTGCCTCAGAGAATTCCGATGTCAGGCATGCGTCCCAGCGGCGGTAGCGTTTACCGTCGCATTCCCCCAGGCCCCACTCGTCCTGCACATCGAAACAATAGCAGGTAGGGCACACAAGATTGCAGCTCCCGCACGAAAAACAGTCCTCGGAAAACTCCTCCCATATAGGTGAGCTGAAAGAATCCCTCACCTTTTTCTGGATGGACTCGGCGTCGGAGTTAAGCTTTTCCGGACAGTTCGCCATCGCTTCTGCATTCACTTTTTCCGCGGCCGACTTCTGTTCGCCTGATGCCTCGGTGAAGTCCCCGCATTCGATAAGCTTTTCACCTTTTCCAGTGAGAACTTCCACAAAATATCCGCCATCGATCTTCGTAAGAGCCATGTCGTGGCCCTCCACCGGCATATCCGTGTTGATGGAACCGAAAAATGCGTTTTTGTAGTGGTTCTGTACGCCGGATGTAACTATTGTCGCCGCATCCCGGTTTGCCAGATAGTTGTTGTCAGGATAGTTTTCCGTGAACAGAAAATCGGTCATCGTTATCGCTTTCATGTCGTGAGGATGAACACCGAACAATACCTGTTCTTTCGGGTCTGAACACGCTTTGGCTTCACCGCCTTCGAATGCCAGAAGATCCTGCCTGCTCGGAAAAAAAACTTTTTTCGGCGGTAGAATCGTCGTGTCATAGTCCAGGCGGAGTTCTTCGGCATCGTCAAGCTGTTCAAAGACGAAGCGGCCGCGTTTCGCCACGGGCCCAATCACAGGCGTCTTTGCCATAAGCCCGTCAACAAAACCGGCAAGTTTTTCCTCCGGTAAAAAAAGTGTCTTCATCGGCCTTCCTTTCTTGATTTCTATAGAGCCAGTTTCAAAACTCCGCGTAGTCACGGAGAGTTTTGAAACTGGCTCTCTTTACTTAATACATGTCCGGAATATATCAAAGGAGATTTGTTAAAAATTTCACATTTTCTGCCGATTCCTGTTCGGGATTTGTCCGCGGGATAAAAAAGGGGAGCCGGTCATGACTGGCTCCCCTGTAGAGATAGGGGTTAAAGGTACATATTCAGCAAGCCCCGTTTGCTCGGGGTCAGTCTTCGAGTGTCTCAGCCCCGACCCCGAGGTGGTTCACTGAATATGTACGGTTAAAGAGCCGAATTCAAAACTCTCCGTGGCGGCCTGCCTGTGCGTTGTATGCAGGCAGGCTCGGCATTCGCGCCAAAAGAGCCTGCGGCCCAGAGGGCTGCCAACGCGATTCGCGCGAAGTTTTGGAACTGGCTCTAAAGGGTTATTTTTTTACTGTACTTTTCCTGCTGCCTTTTTTCGGTCCCGGCTTTTTCTTTTTCAGAGAAACGCCCTTGTCCTTGAGTATTTCCTTGATCTTTCTTTTCCCGATTGAGCGCAGTCCGATGATCTTGGCCTTGTACTTTTCTCTGGGATTGCTGGTGCCGTTTTCCCACAGGTAGACCGTGTGCGGGGTGGCGCCGACAAGCGCGGCGAATTTATCGCGGGAAAGTTTCAGTCTGGTCCGGAGTTTCTTAATGAGCGCTCCGGAAAGCCTGGACTCTTCAAGCTTTTTCTTTGAAACCGCGATCTTTTCATCGGGGGATGGAAGTTCCTCGGAGACTTTTGTGACGTCACCTTCGAGTTGTTCGATGCGTTGCCGCTGGTTCCGTGTTATGGTTTTGAGGTCCTGTATCCTCTTATACAGGTCATCGTATGCGACCTTAGTTTCTCTTTTTGCGATTCTAGTGATTTCTTCCTGCAGAATCCTTTGTACATTCGGCATTTCTCTTCCTCCATATTATTGTTGGCTTTTTCGTAAAAAAAAATATAAACAGAATCCAAACAATGGAAATTATATTTATTCTTCTTAATTTGCAAGCTTATAAAAATATTTAAGACATTAATTTATTTGCAAGTGTTAAAACCGGCTGAATTTTCAAGGCCCAGGATGAAGGAATACTCGAAGGCGGTGTCCCTGTAGGCAGAATACCTTCCGGACCTACCGCCGTGCCCGGCGCGCATCTCGGTCTTGAGCAGGACAATGGACTTGTTTTTTTTAAGGCCTCTCAGTTTAGCGACATGTTTCGCGGGTTCCCAGTATTGCACATTGGAATCATTCAGTGCTGCCGTTACAAGTATATGCGGGTATTGCTGTTCCCTGATATTGTCATACGGTGAATACTTGAGCATGTACCTGAAAAAAACTTCCTTTCCGGGATCGCCCCATTCATCGTATTCGGATGTTGTCAGCGGGATGCCCGGATCGCACATTGTTGTTACAACGTCGAGAAACGGAACAAGCGCGATCACGCCCCTGAAAAGCTCGGGCCTCATGTTGGAGACTGCGCCGACAAGCATGCCGCCGGCGCTTCCGCCCATGGCGTAAAGGGCGTCTTTCAAGGCCAATCGTTTTTCAATGAGAAATTCGGAACAGGATATGAAGTCCGTAAAAGTGTTCATTTTTTTTAACTGCCTCCCGGCCTCGTACCATCTCCTGCCCATCTCCTGACCGCCGCGGACATGGGCGACTGCAAATATGAAACCCCTGTCAAGCAGGCTCAATAGAGCGCGGCTGAACAGGGGGTCAGTCGAATGGCCGTACGAACCGTAAGCATAGAGTAGCACCGGGTTTCCGGAATAACTGCGCATTTCTTTTCTGTATACTATGCTTAGAGGAATCCTTTCCCCGTCTCCGGCCGTGGCGCGCAGCCTTTCGGAAACATAGTTTGAACTGTCGAAATCGTTGCCCGCAAACAGCTCTTTACGCAGTGTCTTGCGCCCGGTTCTCATGTTTATGTCGTAGACCCGGGGAGGAAGCTTCATCGATTCCATTTCGACCCGGAGACGGCCGACGCGCGGATCAGGGTTGTCCCCCAGCGACAGCGTACACACCTTCTCTCGGAACGCGGGTTCGAGAATTGTCCGCCCGCGCATGTCGATAAGCTTTATGCGGGTTTCACAGTTGCCGCGTAGAAGAATTGCGGTGCAGTTTTCAAAGACATCGAAGTCCTCTATAAGGAAGTCCGGATCCTCCGGAAGCAGGACCGACCAGTCGGCAAAGGCCGTTTTGCCGCGGGGACAGGTCATCATCCTGAAGTTGCGGGCGTCTTTATTTGACAGTATCCGGAACTTCGAGCCGCCGGCATGTTCAACGAAATATTCGTGACCGCGTTCCCTTTCGGCGAATATCGCGGGTTTCATGCGGGGTTCCGAAGATTTAATAAAGCGGGTCTCCGTGGAGAGGGTGCTTTCGCTCTCCAGAAGTATGTATTTTTTTGAAGCTGTCTTGCGCAGGGAGACATCGAACGTCCTGTCCTTTTCCAGATAAACCCGTGCGCTTCTGCCCGTCTCCGGTTCGTATCTGCGAATTTCGCAGGGCCGTAGCGAAGCCTTTTCAAGACGGGTATAGAAAACACAGGCGCCGTTCGAAGACCATTCGATCCGCCCGTCAGTGTTTTCTATTTTTCCGGGAAGGAATTGCCCGGTCTCGAGATTGATGAACTTTACGGTGTGGATCCTGTCCCCTTCCGTGTCCAGCCCGAAAGCGAGATACTTGCCGTCTGGACTCACCCGCAGGGCCGTGGCCGAACAATACTCCCTGCCGTCGGCAAGGCTGTTCACGTCCAGAAGAAGTTCCTCTTTCGAAGATCGGTATCCGCGCCTGTAGTATGCCGGATACTCTCGGCCCGGACTGTATCTGTGGAAGTACCAGTAGTCGCCGCGCCTGAGCGGAACGGAGCTGTCGCGGTCAGGTATCCTCGCTTTGATCTCGGAGAAAATCTTTTCCTGCAAAGGAAGAAGAGGAAGCGTCGTCTTCCGTGTATACCCGTTTTCCTTCTCCAGGTATCCCAGCACCTCCGGATCCTCCCGTTCCCGGAGATGAAAGTAAGGATCTTCACGGGTCGTCCCGTGCATAGACAGGAGCTTTGGCCCGGCTTTAGGTTCGGGGGGGACGTGAGACAGGTCGAAGCCCGGAACCTTATCCGAATATATCCGCTGCGTCTTTTTCCGTTTCGACATCTTTAAGTCCGTCGAGAAGTTCCCATTCTTCCACATGTACGATGGTTCCGCCGGGTTCAAGCGAATAAAGCGGACTCAGCGTCTCTATCTCCAGCATGAAGTCGCAGGTGAACGTCTCTATACTGCAACCGTTGTCCGGATACTCCGCGTCCGCCAGATGTGTAAAGCTCTTCTTCAAAGCGTACCCTCCGTTCACATACGCTATCCATCCGTCTTCCGCATTCAGCCCGAACTTGCACCGCGCGCGCGCTTTGCTGTCCTGTTTAAGCAGCACATAATCCCGGCCCCAGACAAGCCTCGGATCCGAAATATCCGTATACGGCCATATGCTAAGATAACGATTGGGCAGCAGGGAGTCCACGTCGCCTTCAGGCTGCGGCACGACGGCCGTCCCGCCCGGCGCCATCACCGAGAGAGCCCAGGCCGCAAGTTCCACAGTCCACAGATTCTCGTTGCGCAAGCTGTGAGTTATCCGGAAGCTTTGTCCTTCCAGGGGTTCTACACATATGCTTTTATGTATTCCGGTGGTCTTTTCCGTGCCGCTACAGAACCGTATCCCGTCCTTTGTCTCCTTAAGCTTCACGGGATCGTTGTCCGGGCAGTAGGTCCTTTTCCGGTCCTCGGGAGAATGCCAGAGCCTGTGTCCGCCGTAGAGCCTGAACTCGTCGCCGCCTGTCTTTCCCGCATTCTCCTCCTGCACGCACATTAGGTTTGGGCTTCCTTCGACGAATACGCCGATGATCCTCGGTCCCACCTCCGTGGTCACCACAAGCCTCGCTTTCCCACTCTCGATCTCAATGCAGTTTTCCCAGCCGAGAAAATTGATCTTTTTCATTTATTGTCCTTTTCTATGTTTTCCGTATGTGTCGGAACCGGCGTATTCTCCCTCCCGATGACAACCGTGCATTCCCCTCTCCATTTCCTGCCGGAACAACGCGCCAGGAGTTCCCCGGCGGTGCCGCGCAGGATTTCCTCGTGCATCTTTGTCGCTTCCCTGACGACAGCCGTGGCACGGTCCGTTCCGAGAACGTCTGCTATATCGACAAGCAGTTTGCCCATCCTGTGCGGGGCTTCGTATATTACAGCAGTCATCCCCGATTGTCCAATCTCCTCGAGCACACGTTTTCTTTTTCCTTTTTTTACAGGAAGAAATCCGTGGAACGCGAACTTCTCCGACGGAAAAGCCGACGCTACGATCGAGAAGGTCAGCGCAGACGCACCCGGAACGATAATGGGTTCTATCCCGTTCTCGACCGCGGTACGAACCAGCAGGTATCCGGGATCAGAAATAGATGGAGTCCCCGCATCCGTCAGCAGCGCGATCTTTTTTCCCGCAAAAACACCATCGATAAGTTTGCGCGTCTTCTTGTGCTCGTTCAGTGAATTGTAGCTGATTAAACGTGTGGATATATCAAAGCGCGAAGTGAGAATCCGCGCTCGCCGGGTGTCCTCCGCGGCAATCAGATCCGCATTGCGAAGCGCCTCGACCGCCCTGAAAGTAGTGTCTTCAAGATTGCCTATGGGACCCGAGACAATTGCTATCCATCCGTATCCCGGCGTCTCGTTGTTAAATGGAAAAGTCATCTACCCTGATCTGCTATCCCGGTTGGTTTGTTCTCGAAAAATACGACTGTATACTCAAAACAGCAAAATACCATTTTACACATTCAAAATCTGGCTCACATCTCGACTATTGACTTCCAGCGTTGTAATTTTTCTGCCTGCCTGGCCTTCCTTGCCCGTATGTTTCACGAAGCCAGTGCGGTGCTGAGCACGGCTTTGCCGTGCATATTCAGATTCGGCAAAGCCGAATATCAATTAGTGCAATGGCTTTGCCCTTCGGGTGAAAAATTCACATAACCTGTTAATAACCAGGTTGTTAACCCTAAAACATCGATTTTTCATGAAATAACGGGGCTAGCCCCGCGGTGGCTTCAGGTTCATCCTCGGTCGGGATTTTCAACGCAGGCGCTTGCAGTTACCTTTTCCCATACTATTTTATTGCGTATTAATGGATTGACGTTTCCATCATTTATATCGATCGAAGAATGGAGCTACGGTGATGGGGGAAAAACTACAACTGGAGGAGTAGTTATAGTGCGCCAAGCAAAGCTGGCACACATAAGCCGGACAATCCGGCCTGCGCAAAGAACCCGGAAACGCATTGTTCCGCGAACTTCGCATCGAAAGGTAAATAACACAAAAGCAGTTGCCGCAGCGTTAAATTCCCATTTAGAATGAAAGACAGAATCCACATACGCGACCTGAAGATAGCCGCTGTCATCGGGACCCGTCCTGAAGAAAGGGATATCAAGCAGGACCTCCTCTTTAACATCGTTCTTCACTGCGATCTCTCCAGAGCGGGGCGTACGGACGATATCGAGGATACGGTCAACTACCGCACCGTAAAAAAGAAGATTATTACACATGTGGAAAAATCGGAATATTATCTCATAGAAAAGGTGGCCGGCGCGGTGGCGGGAATATGCCTGGATACCCCTGGAGTCGACAAGGTGGATGTTACGGTGGACAAACCGGGCGCGCTTCGTTATTCGAGGAGCGTGGCCGTGCAGATCGTTCGCGAAAAGAACCGTTGAGTTTTTTTTCGCCCCCCTTCTTATTTTTTGCCGCGCCAGGCTTTCCAGCAGGCCGAAATACGGTCTCGGAAATTCCCTGGTTTCTCGGCATAGACACGTGCCCCCAGGGTTTTCGCCTTATCCCGAAGCCGAGCCCTGCGCCGGCGCACAAGTTCCAGCAGGATCTGAACGTCGGGGCCTGAGCCGAATTTGTCCGGTTCTTCACGGATCAGCTTTGCGAGAACCGCAAGGTCGTGGTCATCGCCAAGCAAATCGGAAAGCGTGATTAACTCCTCGCGCCTGGCTTTCATCACGGGTTTCCAGACGTTGCGGAGCAGTCGCATGTGGTACCGGTGGTATTTAACGCGTTTGCGCCATTCGTGAAATGCTTCGTCCGAGCATTTCACGTAGGCATTTTTCATCGCATTGCGTCCTCTCCTGTACGTTTTTTCGAGTCCACCTTCGACCGCGTTGCATTCCTCCGCTTCCAATGACCAGGAAGCTGCACGTTTACGCGCGTTTTTCATAACCACGGCAAACTCTTTGAGCTTTGAGTTTATGTCAAGTTCACCGTGTATATCTTTCTTTTCCGCGGAGAGCGCCTTTCTTGCGGAACTGGAAATTCGGTGGTCGAGCTGTTCGCTGAAACAGTCCGCAAGCTTGTCGAAGGTCTCTATGACAGCGGTGGAGTCACGCAGAACAGAAAGATTCCGGGCCGCGTCGCGGAAACAAGTGTTCTCGTGCCGGTATATCTCACCCGCAACCGGGCGTATAAGACGGATAAGGGCTCGGAGTTTCTTGCACCTTTTACGGACTTCGTGAACTGCCTCGGCGGTATCATCGAGACCGCTGTCGGCTATGGCCTTGTCGATCTGTTCGATTGCAATACGTCTCAGGCCGTCTGCAACGGATTCTTTTTTCATGAACCTGTATGGCATATTTTCGACTCCGTGAATGGGCGCAGATAACCGTTTGCCCGTGAAATCCATGCTCCCCTTATGTATAGCAGTTGCCGCAGCGTGCCGCCCGAAAAATCTCTCGGGGTCACGCGGGGTTTTGAAATTGGCTCGTATAATCTACATGATTTCCGTCCCAGCACAAGGAAAGAAAACCGGATCATGGGAGCTCGGCAATATTCCGGGGAATACATTTTTCCGGATTTTATTCGCGCCGGCATTGCAATCTTGTCCCGGCGATATTAATTGTGAACCCCGTACTTGATAGTTCCACAACAAGAAAAACCGGAGTACGGGCTTTCATGACCAATCACATCTTCATTACAGGCGGGGTCGTATCATCTTTAGGCAAAGGCATTACGGCCGCATCTATTGCTTTTCTTCTCAAACGGCGCGGATACAGGATCAAGATACAGAAACTAGATCCGTATCTGAACGTTGATCCGGGAACGATGTCACCATACCAGCACGGTGAAGTATACGTTACCGACGACGGCGCGGAGACCGACCTCGACCTGGGGCACTACGAGCGTTTCGCCGAACTCGACTGTTCCCGGGAAAGCAATTTTACCACAGGCAGAATATACAGTAACGTGATTCAACGCGAGCGCGGGGGAGGGTACCTGGGTAAGACCGTTCAGGTAATACCCCACATAACCCAGGAGATAAAGGATTGCATATCCGTGCTCGACTCGGACGACGTGGACATAGTGATAACCGAGATAGGGGGTACCGCGGGCGATATAGAATCACTGCCGTTTCTTGAAGCGCTCAGACAGTACCGTCAGGAGATAGGTCCGCGAAGTTGCGTGTTTATGCACCTTACTCTGGTTCCATATATCCGCGCCGCCGGAGAGATGAAGACCAAGCCCTCACAGCAGTCTGTAGGTATACTGCGCGGCATAGGTATTATTCCGGACATGCTTATATGCCGCTGCGAGAGGGCCATGAGCCCGGAGCATTTCGAAAAACTGGCTCTTTTCTGCAATGTACCCAGAGACTTTGTTTTCGAGGAGCGCGACGTCAAAAACTCGATTTATGAAGTGCCGCTCGAACTTGCCAAACAGGATATCGACAAATACATACTCGAAAAACTTGGCCTGCACGTCAAGGATATCGAAATCAATGACTGGAAGAAAATGGTAGATACAGCGATCTCCCCCGGATCCGGCAGTGTCGAGATCGCCGTGGTGGGGAAATATATAAGCCTGAAAGATTCCTATAAAAGCATTTACGAAGCTCTCATACACGGCGGTATCGCAAACGATGTGGAAGTAAAAATACGGATGGTGGAAGCCGAGGATCTTGAGCGCGGCAAAGGAAAAGACAGCGAATGCCTGGAAGGCGCCGACGGCATACTTGTCCCCGGCGGGTTCGGTGACAGGGGTACCGACGGAAAAATACTCGCCGTAAAATATGCTCGCGAAAACAATATCCCCTTCTTCGGAATATGCCTCGGCATGCAGTGCGCCGTGATAGAGTTTGCAAGGAACGTCTGCGGGATGGAAAATGCACACAGCACAGAGTTCATGCCGGAAACCAAATATCCGGTGATAGACCTCATGGATGAACAAAAGGAAATAACCGATAAAGGCGGCACAATGCGCCTTGGTTCATGGCCCTGTCTGCTGATGTCGGAAACATTTTCCGCCGCCGCGTACGGCAGGGAGAAGATCGATGAACGGCACCGGCATCGCTACGAGTTCAATTCTGGCTTCAGAAAAGAGATCGAGAAAGGCGGAATGCGCGTTGCCGGCACCTGTCCCGAAGGCGGTCTCGTCGAAATAGTCGAAATACCCGCGCATCGGTGGTTTGTCGCGTGCCAGTTCCATCCGGAATTCAAGTCAAGGCCACTCAACGCGCATCCGCTTTTCCGCGACTTTATAAAAGCTTCAGCTGAGAATTGAGTCCAATCTGATCTCGCCGTCCCATTGTCTCGGTCAGCAAGGCACAGCCGAACCGACGAGCAAGACGAGCCGAGATGGGTTGCTCGAAGAAGAACCAGACATGTGCTCCTTTGCCAGAACGAGATCGCTCCACGGCGCACATGATGTCCCGCTTCTGGCAGGTATCGCGAACATGTGCCTTGAACGCGTTTCTTTCTTCTTTTGTCGGACAAGTCGGACAAGTCGGACAAGTCGGA
>CAZGYO010000016.1:12878-14757 GCA_964530455.1 uncultured Victivallales bacterium | reverse complement strand
GTCTTGTCCCAGTCCAGTGTCTCGAGATAATCCCGCACAAACTGCTTGTCGAGGCTTGGCGGGCTGCAACCCACTTCATATTTGTCTGCCGGCCAGAAACGGCTTGAATCCGGGGTAAGCACCTCATCTATCAGTATGATTTCCCCGTTTTCGTCGTCGCCGAATTCGAATTTAGTGTCCGCGAGTATTATCCCCCTGCCTGCCGCGTAGTCGTGGGCCGAAGAATATATTCTGAGCGTCAAATCGCGTATTTTTTCCGCCTTTTCCCTGCCGATTATTTCCACCGCCCTATCGAAAGAAATGTTCTCATCGTGCGTACCCTGTTCGGCCTTGGTCGACGGCGTGAAGATTGGCGTGTCCAGCTTGTCCGCCTGGCGGTAGCCTTCCTTAAGCGGAATCCCGCATACCTTTCCTGTCTTCTTATAGTCTTTCCAGCCGCTGCCTGTTATATATCCGCGAGCGATACACTCAACCGGCAGAGGGTCGGCCTTTTTCACCAGAAGAGACCGGCCCTGGAGGTCGTCCGCGTATTTCCCGAGGGAATCGGGAAATTCGGAAACGTTCGCCGTTACGAGGTGGTTCGGGATCCAGTCCATAAGTTCGAACCAGAAGAGAGAGAGGCAAGTCAGGACTTTCCCTTTGTCCGGAATGCCGTTCGGCATTACGCAGTCAAAGGCGCTGATTCTGTCGGAGGCCACCATAAGCAAATTATCGCCCAGGTCGAGGATGTCTCTCACCTTTCCGCTACGGCATTCTCCGGCTTCGGGGATCTCAACTTTGAGTAACGCCCCGTTTTTGTCGTACTGCATCTTTTTCCTCATCTGTTTCGGTTCGCCCGTCGGCCCGCATGTTTCATGAAATATTTAAAAAGTTCCAATTGTAACAATGACGATGCCGGCCTGGTGAAACAGGCGGGCTATTTCTTCCGGGCTATTTTGCTTATCTGAACGCGCGTAAGTTCCTGGCGGTGACCATGTTTTTTGCGGTATCCCTTACGCCTTTTCATCTTGAAGACAGTCAGCTTGGGGCCCCGCAGGTGCTCCAGCACCTTTCCCTCGACCTTCGCGTCTTTTATCAGGGGAGAGCCGCTCGTGATTTCCGATCCTTCGCCTATCGCGAGGATGTTCGGGAAGCTCACGTTTTTGCCGGGCTCCGCTTCAAGTCTTTCCACCTGGATAGTATCGTCTTTTTCAACTTTATACTGTTTTCCGCCTGTTTCTATTACCGCAAACATTTTCTTCTCCGGATTTCCTGTTTTGAGCCTGTCCCCGCCGGCTTGTTCCGGTTGGGAGCCGACCAATATAGTGCCCCGCCCTGTTTATGCAAGCAAACTATGAACCTAAAATAAGGATAATTCCGTAAAACAGTGGAATATTTATGAGAAGACTGTCCAGGACGTCCAGGACTCCGCCCATTCCCGGGACGACCGAGCCGGAGTCCTTGACGGCCGACGCGCGTTTAAGGGATGATTCGGCGAGATCACCGAGGAAGCCTCCCGTGAACAGAGCGGCGCCCACAATGAGCGGTAAAACCATGCTATTATCCTCGACGAGACCTGTTTCTGCGGCAAGCGCAATGCTTGCTCCTATACTGGAAGCAAGCCCGCCGATTGTGCCCTCCCAAGACTTTTTCGGGCTGATTTCTGGAAAAATCTTATGGTTGCCGGCGGGCATTATTTTTGCGGAAAGGGTACCTGTTACATAGGCGCCGATATCACCGCTTTTGGTAACGGCTATGAGAAAAAACAGGGATGATGGCCCGAAACCGCGTCCTTCACCATGATATATGGGAACGCAAAGGCACAAAGGCAATGTCACAAACAGGACGGCGGAAAGAGACGAGAGAACGCTTTCGATTTTACCCGGATCGCCGCGCGATA
>CAZGYO010000016.1:0-12868 GCA_964530455.1 uncultured Victivallales bacterium | reverse complement strand
ACGCAAAACCAGAAAAACACACCGACACACGCCAGAGAAAAAACCAGAAACCCGACCGCGTCGGCGAGGCCGCTTGTAACAGTGGCGCTAAGAAACATCAGAGCCGAGACTACGGCGGTGGTCTTTTTAAGCACCGGTCTGTCCTTCGCGGATATCAGTCCCAGATACTCGTTTACCGCCGTAAATACAAGCAGGGTTCCGGCGCAGACAAAAAGCATTCTTCCTATGACGCCCTCCGTCAGGAAAACCAGCAGCAGGCAGGCCACCAGAAAGATTGTGCTTGGCAGGCGGTGTTTTAGCATCAGTCATTCCCTCCGAACCTGCGGTTTCTGCTTTCATACTCGGATTTTGCCTTCCGGAGGTCTTCTTCGTCAAAGTCCGGCCAATGTTTTTTCATTATCAGGAGTTCGGAATACGATATCTGCCAGAGAAGAAAATTGCTGATCCTGCTTTCACCGCTCGTTCTTATCAGAAGGTCGGGGTCGGGAATGTCGGGCGCGTACAGGTACTTTGCAAACAACTTTTCATCAATCTGTTCCGGCTGAAGAATTCCCTCGACACAGGATTCGGATATTTTTTTCGCCGCATCCACGATCTCGCTTCTTCCTCCGTAGTTCATGGCAATTACAAGCTGGCCGGCGGTGTTTCCGGCGGTTTTATCGACGGCGTCGTTTATTCTCGACTGTATTCTTTCCGGCAGGCCCGATATCCTGCCTATAAAACGAAGCCTGAGGTTCTGTCTCATCATTTCGGGCAGATATTCGTCCATCGATCTGTCAAGCAGCGACATAAGGGCGTCTATTTCAGCCTTCGGGCGCTTCCAGTTCTCCGTGCTGAACGCGTAGAGCGTAAGGTATTCCAGCCCGATTTCATTTGCCGCCCGCGCCGCCCGAAGTACGGCGCGGCTACCCGCAAGATGTCCCTCGGAACGTTGGAGGCCGCGTTCTTCGGCCCACCTTCCGTTTCCGTCCATTATAAGCGCAAGATGACGCAACTTCTCACTGTTCTTTTCCGTCGCCATATATCCTTTCTTCAAGCGCCGCACAAAGGGCGTGGTAAACGGGCAGGTGAAGCTCCTGAACCCGGTAGGTCTCTTTTTCCGGGACCCTTATCGTGCAGTCGGCCAGGCTGCTGCTGCCGCTTTCCGCCGAGCCGGTCATCGCTATAGTCTTTAATCCGGCGCTTTTTGACACGAGCAACGTGTTCATAACATTCCGCGAATTACCGGAGGTCGTCAGGCCCAGAAGACAATCTCCAGATTCACCGAGCACAAAGACCTGCTGCGCGAAAACCATGGTGGAATCCACGTCATTGGCGTACGCGCTGGAAAGCGAAGGGTGCCCGTTCAGCGACACCGCCTTTATGCCGTTCTGGAGCTTGTCGGCAAGGCGTTCTCCGTCGGAACCCAGCGCCGAAACCATCGCTTCCTTCTGCGCCCGGGACAATCGCCGCGGTTTAAGAAACCCCTTCATAAGCTCGCCGATAATGTGTTCCGAGTCCGCGGCGCTTCCGCCGTTTCCGCACACAAATATTGTCCCGCCGCCGGTTACCGTCTCCAGCATGATCTGAAACGCGCGGTCGATGTCCTCCCGGCAACCTGTCAGTTTCGGGTACCTCTCATAAAGTTCTTCCATCGAATAATTCAAGTCGCACCTCCGGCGGTTGATAATTCTATTGACAACCTGCAAATTCTTTGTTGATAATCCGGACACCTGAAAGTAATCTACAGGTCAAACACATGTCTCCACAAGTTATCCATATGTAAAAAAGCTCTTTTTTCTGTTTGAAAAACGCTTTATTAACATTATTTACAAGGTATAATACTACTGATTTTAAGCTTTAACATTTAATTTTATCACTTAAGGGAAGGCCGCCATGAAAATCAAAGTGAAACGAGAAAACTTTTTGGATTCTCTTCAGAAGGTCTCCAACATAATAGGCACACGCTCCACTCTGCCTATTCTTTCAAACGTTCTGATTGAAGCCTCGAACGGCAAAGTAACACTCACTACCACCGATCTGGAAATCAGGATAAAAACCGAAATGGACGCTGAAATATCCGAATCCGGAAAGACCACGCTGCCTGCCAAAAAGCTGCTTTCGATTGCCAGGGAGCTTCCCGGAGACGATATAGACATGTCAACGGACGAAAAACATCACACCAAAATAAATTCCGGAAACTCCTCGTACAGGCTGAACGGTCTTGAGACAGAGGATTTTCCCATGCCCGTCCAATTTTCCTATGTCCGGAAAATTACAATGCCCCAGGACGAACTTGGAAGGATGCTTGGGCAGATTTTATACGCGTCGAGTTCAGACGATTCAAGAAAGGTTCTCAACGGCGTTCTTTTCAGCGTCAAGGAAAACACGTTCACGGCTGTTGCCACGGACGGCAAAAGGCTCGCCCTGACAGAGAAGATCCTTGAGAGCTGCAATGGCGACGAAGGCGATGTCATTGTTCCCGCAAAAGGCGCGGGCGAACTCGCAAAGATTCTGGGCAAAAAAGGCGATGCCAACCTGGAAATCGGCGAGGACCAGGCAGTCTTCCAGATAGACAGCACTACAATCACCACCAAGCTTGTCGACGGCAGCTACCCCATGTACAGGCAGGTTATACCGACTTCTTTCAGCAAAAAGATCGAACTTCCGGTGGAGGATTTCTCTTCCGCACTCAGACGCGTCTCTCTGGTAGTTTCCGAGAGCAGTTCATTTGTGAAAGTGAAATTCGAAAAGTCGATTCTCACTCTCAGCGCGAACAGCACGGAGATAGGCGAAAGCAACGAGACGATCGAGATCCAGTACGACGGCCCGGAACTGGCCACGTCTTTCAATCCCGTATACCTTTCAGACCCATTCAAACACATAGACGCGGACAAGATACTCCTGCAGATGAACGATGCCTACAGTCCGGTGGCAATATCCGGAGGAGACGGTTTTCTCTATGTAATCATGCCGATGAGAAAACCGTAGGGGCAGGAAAGCGGCAGATGATCAGCCGTATTTCTCTAAGCGATTTCAGGAACTACGGAAAACTGGATTTGAGCCTTTCCGGAAACAAAATTCTCTTTACCGGGGAAAACGGCCAGGGAAA
Organism: uncultured Victivallales bacterium; assembly: GCA_964530455.1. Taxonomy (GTDB): domain Bacteria; phylum Verrucomicrobiota; class Lentisphaeria; order Victivallales; family CAZGYO01; genus CAZGYO01. Next base: position 9,777 of record CAZGYO010000016.1, on the reverse strand, counting down.
GACGAATCTTCTTGAAGCGGTGTTTTTTCTGGGCATGCTGCGTTCCTTCCGGACACCTAGAATAAAAGAACTGACCCGTATAGGCGCGGACGGTTTCAGTATTTCCTGCGAAATCAACGGTTCCTTAAGGTGGACAAAAAAACTCGAGGTCGACTATTGCCGGAAAAGAAAGCTCAGGATCGACGGAACCCCGGTTTTGAAAGCGACTGAATTCATAGGCCAGATAAGGCCCGTGGCGTTTTCACCGGACGATATTCTTCTCGTCACCGGGCCCTCTTCAGCAAGAAGGCGATTTATCGATATGTTCATATGCCCGCTCGACAAGGAATATCTGTCGGCGTTGCAGAACTACAACACGGCAATAAAAATGAGGAACGCGGCATTAAAACAGGCGGACGAAAGCGGGTTTGCGGTTGCAAAATCATTTGAACCGATACTTGCCGAGAGCGGCTCGGTACTTATCGGCAGAAGGACCGAATACATTGAAAAAATTTCAAATGAAACAGAAAAGCAGATGCGCAAGATTTTTCCGGAAAATACAAGTTTCAAGCTGAACTACCAGCCCCAACCGGAGATGTCCGATCCTGAAAGCTATATGTCAAGGCTGGGCAGAGAGCGCAAACGCGACCTTCGGAAAGGCTTTACGACCTCCGGCCCGCACGGCGACGATTTCGATTTTGTGAGAGACGGGAAATCCTTGCGGGCGTTCGGATCCGCCGGCCAATGCAGGCTTGCGGCTCTCTGTCTGAAACTTGCCAAACTCGAATTGTACGAAAAAACGGACCCGATCAGGACGGATGTGGTTGTTCTTGTCGATGAAGTTACCGGTGAACTTGACAGAAGGTCTCGAGACGCCTTTTTCTCCTTGACCTCGCGGGCAAGCCAGGTATTCTTTACTTTCACGGAAGATAAAGAGGATGCATATTTTAAAGATGCGGAAAGATTTTCCGTAACGGATGCGTCGCTGAAACACATGTACGTGAATCCGTAACATTAGCCATAAAAACACAAAAAACCGGCGAAATCGAAATCGGGATCGACAACGATAGCGATATTGAAACTTCCGACTGCCGCGCGGCCTGCGCTACCAACGCGGTTCACGCGGAGTTTTGAAACTGGCTCAAAAACAAGTATCGAAGAAGAAAATTATCATAGGAGATATTGATATTATGCCCGGCACATCACCTAAAGTTATTATGATAATGATAGACGGTTTCGGTGTTCCGCCGGAGGGCTGGTTGAAATCAGTCTACTCGAAATTTTGCGACAGGGAGTTCATTGAAACCTTCATGCATTTTTCCCGTCCTATCGACGCGAGACTCGGCGTCGAGGGGCTTCCACAGAGCGCGACCGGTCAGACGTCTCTTTTTACCGGGGTTAACGCCGCCCGCGAGATAGGCATGCACATGCAGGGGTTTCCCGGACCGAGCCTGAGAAGAAAAATCGCGAAAACCAATATTTTTTCCGAGTTGATGCGGAAAGGAAAAAGCGTGTCTTTCGCCAACGCGTATATAAGGTTCAACCTGGAAGAGCTCGCTCTTCGGAAACTGTGTTCCGTTACAACTGTAATGCTGGAGTCATCACTTGGCTGGGCACGGAATGTCGAACATATGCTTACGGGAAAAGCCGTCTATCACGACCTTACAAGAAAGACATTATCGCATTTGGTGGACATCCCGGAGATAAGCCCGGAGACGGCCGCGGAAAATCTTTTCGATATATCCGCCGAAAACGATTTCACACTTTTCGAGTATTTTCTTACCGATCGCGCCGGGCACAAGCGCGATATGACAATGCTTGAGACCATCCTGAAAGACCTGAGCGCGTTCATATGCAGAATCAGCAAGCTTTTGAATGAGAATACTTTTCTTCTCGTTACCGGTGACCACGGCAACTGTGAGGACCCTGAAACCCGCACACATACTCTGAATCCGGTCCCGCTCCTCGTACTGTCGGGAAACGGCTCTTATCCCGCTGATAAGCTCCCGTCCTCAATAGGTGGGGTATACCGTTTTATAACCGAAGACCTGCTCGGTTGATTATCAGAGCCTATCCTGAAAAAAGCAATTGCCGCAGAGTGCCGTGGCTCTGGCGTTTATGGCTTTTTTCTTAGCTTGAGAATAAGCTTTCCGTTTTCTATGCTTGCGGATTCTACCTGCTTGATGACGGGTCCGATATTCGGGTCGGTATACAATTTCTCTAACAGGTTTTCATTGCGTATTCCGGCCATTATTTCTTCCGGAATCGGTTTCCCGTTGACCTCAATGGATTCGGCATTGACCACGAGCCTGCCGTCACGGTTTGAGACCTTCAGAGAAAAACGCCCGTTAAGGTGGCGGTCCTTGAAAACGGGAAAATCCTTGAGCGGAATGCTGCCCTCGGCGCTGAGCTTGTCGCCATCGATCTGTACGGCAATTTTTCCGCGCAGATTCTCGTTGTCGTATACAAGCGCATTTATATCAATTTCTGACAGCTCGGTCTCAACGGCGTCGCCCCTGTTTATCGCGCTTTTCAAATTTTCCAGCTTTGTTCTGGAACGTGTAATTTCGGACTGGCTGGGCACAGAAGTTTCTATGGTCCGCGGTTTGTCTGAAGTAAATGACTGGACTTTATTATACGTGGTGTAGATACCGAAAACAACCAGTAGCGCCCCCAACAGAAACACGATCAGGCATCCAAGAAGGCATCCTTTAAGTACCGGGCTTCCCTTTTTTGCCCGCTGCCCCTCTTCAGGTTCCCCGACTTTGCTCTCCACGGCCTGAGCTTCGTTTTGTTTTTCCTCGTTCATAACCCTTTACCTTGCTGTATTGTTTAATTTTTCAGGAATATCGGTGCGCGCAAAGCCTATGAAAAGGATCTGCCACCGATGAAAATACGCCGTTCCACTCAGGGTTTCGGTAGAAAAGACCAGTTTATTGTCGACGACCTTGTATCCGTGAAACCCCAGCTTGCTCACACCCAGCTGACTCACTTTTTTGATAATTGCTATTTCAGGGGTCGTTATGGGACCCGCGAAAGGGACGGGTAATCCCATCGATGGAATCCCAATCAGAAAATCATCGCCGTCCGTGGCCAGCGCCCCTGAATAAACCTCGACTATAATCTCCGCGCCGTCCGCGCTGTCCGTCACGAGAACGCCGCAACGCGCCAGCTTCGCCTTTGTGGAACCTGTCACGTATCCCTTGTCTACGGACTCCAGGTTTGAGGTGTCTAGAAACACTTTTTTACCTTTAAGAAAATCGGCATTCAGCTTTGCGATCGATCGATCGGCGGAGGCGCTGAGGAGAAGTTGCTCGACACCGGAGCGCTCGGTCTGTGTTACATAGGGCGTCATGCACCCGGTGAGGAACAGCGGAATAAGTAGAACAAAAAAGTTTTTCATCGTGACCCTCTCATTTTTTATCTGTTGAGCCGGTTTTAAAACTTCGCGGCGACGGGGAGTTTTAAATCTGGGCCTGTTAATAAATGCCGGCATCCGTATCCGGCAAACACCTTACAGCTTCGCCGCAAATAAGTCAAGCCGCCCGCGCCAACCCGAATATGGCGCCGGAAACTCACCACCGCGTGAAAAATTATCAATGGAACCAATTTTAAAACTCTCCGTGGCCGCCTGCCGCGCCTGCGCTATCAACGCGGTTCACTGAATATGTAGCCTTTCTTCAAGCCACGGAGGCAGCTGCCGAAGGTCATCGAACACGGCGGCGGCGCCTGAAGTTTCGCCGCCCGCGCTGAGTTCGTGGGGCACGAGAACACATTCAATTCCTGCCGCAAGCGCGGATCTCAGCCCGCGAACGGTGTCCTCAACCACAAGGGCGTGTTCCGCCGCGCACCCGGCTTTTTCCAATCCTGCCAAATACGGGCCGGGATCCGGCTTGGATCCCCGGTAGTCGCCGTTTACCAGATAAAAATCAAAGAGGCCCAACAGGTCGCTTTTTCTGTGAATCGCGTCGAAATGGTCGGGCAGCGAATTGGATACTATACCCATAACCGGGACCTTTTCGCGAAGTTCGCGCAGAACCTCGGGAATTCCCGGAATAACCAGGTTTTCCGCTGAGTCTATCCGGCGATGATATTCCTCGTTGCGGACTTCGCGAAGTCCGCGGATCACTTCCTCCCCAAGCCCAGATTCCCTGGCCAGTTCGAAAACGCTCTTTCCCGCCGTAAGGGATATGCGCCTGAAATCCTCCGGGGAAAGCTCAAGACTTACACGCGCTAACGCGATTCGGCTGGCGCTGAAATAAAGGCGTTCAGTATCCACCAGAACTCCATCGTTGTCCCAAAGAATTGTTTTCAACATTTCTGTCTCAATCCATCACTCAGGTTTTGTACGGCATGCCGGGATAGCCCGAAACTCATGAAAAATCCGGGATAGCACAAGATAGCATCACGCGTAAGCGAAGCAATTGAAAAATTCTGTTTGACGTTTTGTTTTGAGCGTGTATATTAAGAGCTTACCCGGAGAGCCAGTTTAAAAACTCCGCGCGGCTACGGAGAGTTTTGAAATTGGCTTCGGAGTCATAAAATAAAAACCCCCCCCGTGCTTCATATACAGGACGGCAACATAGAGACAGGAAAAATGGACGAACACAAACTGAAAAACATACCCGAACCGGAATTGTTCCGGGATATTTTCTCATATGAAAAAGTGCCGGCGATTAATCTCGGCGGCGAGCTTGTAAAGCCCTCGCTGCCGGAAGAATTCTGGATAACCGATACCACCTTCCGGGACGGCCAGCAGGCACGCCCCCCCTACACGGTAGACCAGATCGTAAAGATCTTCACACTGATGCACAGGGTCGGAGGTGAACGCGGCCTTATAAGACAGACGGAATTCTTCCTCTACAGCAAACGCGACAGAGAAGCCGTCGAGGCATGCAGGGAACTCGGTTTCGAGTACCCCCAGATAACCGCCTGGATACGTGCGGTAAAAAAGGATTTTGAACTGGTCAAGTCGATGGGCCTGAACGAAGCCGGAATACTTTCTTCATGTTCGGATTATCACATATTTTTGAAGCTGAAAAAGACGCGCAGAGAGGCTCTGGACGGCTATAAGGACGTAGTGGCCACCGCAATGGAGAACAATGTCATTGCCCGCTGCCACCTGGAAGACATTACACGGGCGGATATTTACGGTTTCGTCATACCGATGATCAACGAACTGACCGAAATGAGCAAAGAAAGCGAAGTGCGGATCAAGTTCCGGCTCTGCGATACCATGGGTTACGGGTTGCCATATGCGGGTTCAGAGCTTCCGCGTTCGGTTCCAGGGTTGATTTCGACCATACTCAGGGAGACGGATCTCGAATCCGAGCAGCTCGAATGGCACGGACACAACGATTTCCATAAGGTGCTGGCCAACGCCGCCACTGCCTGGATACACGGCTGCTGTGCCGCCAACGGGACCTTCCTCGGCTTCGGTGAGCGAACCGGGAATCCGCCGATCGAAGCCCTTGTGTTCGAATGGATGGGGCTTACAGGTATACATGACGGGATAAACCCCACAGCTCTTACCGATGCCGCGGAATATTTCAGTAAAGAAATAGGATACCACATTCCCTCCAATTTCCCGTTTGTGGGTTCCGATTTCAATACCACCCGCGCCGGGATTCATGCGGACGGCTTGACCAAAAATGAGGAGATCTACAACATCTTCAATACCGAAAAATGGCTTAAGCGCCCCTGCAAGGTCGCTGTCACAAACAACTCCGGGCTTGCGGGGATCGCGTACTGGATACACGGCAACCTTGGCGACAAGGCTTCGGACATCAGGAAAGACCATCCCGGCCTTGCGGCCGTAAAGGAATGGATAGACCTGGAATACCGGAACGGCAGAGTCACAAGCATCAGCGACGAAGAGATGCGCAGGGAAGTCAAGAAGGCCCTGCCCGAACTTTTCCAATAAAAAGCACAGGGAACACGGCTGCGACAAGGCGAACACCGAAAGCGCCGCAACCCTTGACCTTGACGGTTCTCTGCAAGGGAAAAGAGGGGGAATGAACCGCAAGGAATTTATCGAACAACCTGCGCTCTCGGCAGAATAGAGAGCCAATTTCAAAAGACTAACCCCGTTATTTCATGAAATATGCGGGCTATTCCAGCCTGACATTGAAGCGGGCGTACCTGTATATCTCTCTCAAAGCCTTTCTCAGCAGCAGCTTTTTTGCCGGTATCACGGCATCCTTGTTCTTAAGCATCAGAGTAGGTCCGGCCTTGCGCTGCATGGTCTCGTGTTTCAGCAGAAAAAGGTTTTTCCCGGTTCCGATGTCAAGGAGCGCGGAGCGCGATACGGCATACGCGTCCACTTCAGAGCCGGGGACAAGAAAGGCGCAGATGATCGTGAGATCCAGTATGGCGGCGGGATTGAAATGCCGGTCAACCTCGATTATCGATTGTATCACAAGCAATGAATCTGCATTTACGGCCCTTGCCTTTTCCAGCGCCTTTTCAACAGGCATGTTTTTCCCTTTTTCATGGCTGAGAAATACGTATTCGGAAATGAAGCCGTCGTTTTCGAGTGTTTTAAGATATGTTTCGACAAGCTTTATGTCGCGCGCATCCCATTGCCAGTCCCCGGCCGGCCCCACGCGGCCGGCAAGTTCCATCGATTCCATTCCCAGATATACCGCCATCTTCCCGTTCCTTTTAAGTACTGAATCCTTTTTCGGAATCGTCACCGCGGCTTTGCCCGGAACAAGCTCTTTAAGCCTGGCGTTCGCCTCTTTCGAGTGGTGACCGGTCGCGCAGCCGGCGGCAAGGGTGACCAGAAGGCAGAGAAGCGGCAGAGAAAGTATCTTTTCCATTGATAAAAATCACTTGTCCTGATATATTGTTACTGAAATTGGCTCGAAAACCATGTTAACTCTACACTCGAATAATCGAACATGCAAAGGATTCGACCAAAATGAAAAAGAAGGACCTGGCGGCAATGGAAAAGATCTGCTTGCGCTGCTTCCTCTATGGAGCGGTGCTGCTTCTGCTGTGGCTCGCTGTCTATATCACTGCGGGCACGGAAATAAATGCCCTGCACAGCAAGCTTTTTGACTTGTCCGACCACGAATTGACATTGCTTCACTACGCTGGAATGATGACGATGAAGCTGTTTATCTTCATTTTTTTCCTTCTTCCGTGGATTGCGTTGCGCGCGGAACGCCTGAGCCGGGCTTGACAAACCATGTTCGGCGGTTACTATTCCGCCGGGAACCGGCATGGATTATGCCGCACTGGCTCTCTAATGAAAGAATTTAAAATATAACTGATATGAATTTTGCTGAAAATGACAGACAGAAAGCCTTGCTGCTGGGTATTGGCCTGGACAGCAAGGACGAACATAAGAGAATAACAAAGGGTGAAAATTTCCTGCTTGCCGGCGGCTCCGAGGAGACTCATGAGCGGATGACCGAAACCGCGATAAAGTTCAACGAAAAACTTACGGACAAGGGGAAATGCCTTGAAGAGCTTAGCAAGGACGAGTTCGTTGATATACTTCTCGACTCCTGCGAAGATTCATGACCCCGAAAGAATTCCCTTCTTTGCCGCGCCTCCGGAAAGCCGGCATAAAGGAACTTATAGATGAGGGCGCGGCTTTTCTTGCCGGGCGCGGCGCGACGGGCCAACTCCGGCGCGATACGGAAATAATCCTGTCACATCTTCTTTCGGTTCCCGTTCTGGAACTCCCTTTTGTGGCGGACTCCAGGCTTGCCGGTCATGTCAGAGACAGATTCAGCGAGCTTCTCGGACGCAGGTCCGCGGGCGAACCCGTGCAGTACGTAACAGGCCTCGCGTATTTCAGAAACCTGCGTCTGGAAGTGGGGCCGGGGACGCTTGTCCCGCGCCCCGAGACGGAAATCATGGTCGATATCGCCTCCGGAATGCTCCCGGATTCCGCCTCTGTCTGCGACCTCGGCGCAGGCTCAGGAGCCATAGCCCTGGCCCTGGCCACCGAACGCCCGGATCTGAAGGTCACAGCACTCGAAAAAAGCAGAGATGCAATGTTCTGGCTTCGTAAAAACGCCGGAAAAATTTCCGCGGAGAATCTGCGCTGCCTGGAAAGTGAACTGTTCTCGGCCGTGCCCGGAGAGAGATTCGATCTGACAGCCGCGAACCTGCCCTACCTCAATAAGAAGCTTTTCGAAGAACTTCCACGCGAAATTCGCGAATATGAACCTCATACAGCGCTCTACGGCGGCGAAGACGGCCTGGACATCATAAACGGGGCGCTCAATGCCGCCGTGAAGCACCTTGTGCCCGGCGGAGTAATTATCCTTGAGATAAGCCCCGGGCAGAAGGAACTCCTTTCGGGAAACGTCCCCGATCAATACCAAAAACCCGTCTTTGAAAAGGATCTGACCGGTAAAACCCGCTTCGCGGTTTTCAGAGTCAAAGGCCAATAAGTGTGTTTGAAAATTGAAGACTGCCCGAAAGGGAGTATTTTCCAATAAGAGGAAACCTGTAGAAGGAAATAGAGCACTTTAATCAAGCAACGGAGCAGATCATGGCAGGACACAGTAAATGGGCGAATATAAAGCATAAAAAGGGCGCCGCTGACAAAAAGAAGGGAAAGCTTTTTTCCAAGCTCGCCAAGGAGATTATGGTGGCGGCCAGGGAGGGCGGAAGCGACCCCGAGACGAATCCGAGACTAAGGACGGCCCTGGCGTCCGCGAAATCAGCCAACATGCCCAACGACAACATAGACCGCGCGATCAAGAAGGGTATCGGAGAGATCGAAGGTGTCAGCTTCGAGGAGATATTATACGAGGGCTACGGCCCCGGAGGAGTGGCAATACTCGTGGAGTGCCTGACGGACAACAGAAACCGGACGGCCGGCGAGATTCGAATGATATTTGACAGGACGAACGGAAACCTGGCCGGATCCGGTTCCGTGACCTGGATGTTTAAACGGAAATCCAGGTTCGTCATTACAGGCGAGAACGCGGACGAGGACAGGCTTTTCGAGGTGGTTGTCGATGCCGGGGCGGAAGATATCCAGATAGACGGCGAGATCGCCGAGATACTGGGTTCGCCGGAAAATTTCGACGCCATCTCAAAGGCGCTGGAAAACGCGGGAATAGAGACAGTCGAATCCGGCCTGGTGCAGCATCCGGAAAACATGGTCGAGATAAAGGATACATCAACCGCAAAACAGGTATTCCATCTCGTGGACAAGCTCGAAGACAACGACGATGTCCAGAATGTCTACGCAAATCCAGATATCCCGGCCGAAATAATCGAAGAGATATCGGACTGACACTATGCGAATACTGGGAATAGACACCGCGATACGTTGTACGGGATACGGTGTGGTGGATATATCTGAATCGCGCGAAGTCGAAGTGATCGACTGCGGAGTGATAAAAAATGCGGCAGGAGCCCCGCACAGCGAATGCCTGCGCAGGCTGGCCGGAGGCGTGCGCGAACTCGTATCGATGTTCTCTCCGGAGAACGCCGTGATCGAGTCGGCGTTTTATCATAAAAATGTGAAGACCGCGATGATTTTGAGCTACGCCAGGGGCGCGGTGATGACCGCCCTCGCAGAGGCCGCTATTCCCATCTACGCATACGCGCCACGCAAAGCGAAAAAGTCTGTGACCGGCAACGGCGGCGCCTCTAAAGAACAGGTTGCCGCCGTTATCTCCGCGACGACCTCACTCGATATCAATCAAATCAACCTCGATTCAACCGATGCCCTCGCGATTGCAATATGCCACGGGCAGAGAGCCCTGAGTCCAGGGGCGGAGCATATTCTCGGGAAACCGCTCTGACCCCAAAATATCGATTTTT
>CAZGYO010000015.1:0-14767 GCA_964530455.1 uncultured Victivallales bacterium | reverse complement strand
CTTGGACCAGCATGCCAGAAGACCGAACAAAGCTGCGATTAAAGGTGAATACCTGTCTCTTTTGATGTGGAAGATCAAACAGAGCAGCAGAAAAAGCGCGCAGAGCAGTTCCGCCCTGCCGAAAGCGGGTATTACGGCTTCGGAATGAATAGGATGCACGGCAAAAACAAGCGCCGCGCCGAGGGCGACAAGCCGTCCCGTCCCGAGTTTCAGCCCCAGGCGCAGAACAAGCAGTGAGACGGAGATATGCAGGAGCAGGTTTACTGCCCGGTACCAGAATGATTCCACGCCGGTAAGCCTCGCGTTGAGCCAGTAGCTGAAAACGGTCACAGGGCGGTATAAACCCTGACGACGGCTCTCCTTCCAGAAAGATCGATTCCAGCACAAAAACGGATTGTCTTCGTTTTCGTAGAAGGGGTCGTCAGCTATCAGCGGCCCATCGTCAAAGACAAACTCGCCGTCCAGGCTCCAAATGTACGGGAGCGCCGCGAAAACAAGCACTATCAGCCACGAATACGGGTAGATCTTCGACTTGAAGAGGCTGGGGCCCGGCTTTTTCATTCGTTCTCAGCCTGCAGTTCATTTTTCACATCCCTGACCGCCTTGAGGATTAGAGTCTGATCGGGGTTTTTCTCAAGAGATATATCAAAATAATGCAGAGCATTGCTGTAATCGCCTCTTGTCGCAAGTATGCCTGCGAGTTTATTATACACCTCCTCGTCTTCGGTTCCCAGTTTCAAAATCTGCATCAGGGTTTTTTCCGCATCTTTTAAGCGGCCAAGTTTGATCAGGTAAAACGCGCGGTTCTTCAAGGCCGTTTTATGGTCTGATTTTATGATGAGAGCCCTGTCGCAGGCGAGTACCGCGTTCTCGAGCCTGCCTTCAGCCGCAAGCTGTACCGCGATATTGTTCCAGGTCTTCACACTGTCAGGGGCAGTCCTCACACCGGCGGCGGCAAGACTAAGCCGGGTATCCCAGTCCGAACAACGAATAAAAATCCTTCCGGCAGCGAGAAGCAGAATGCCGGAAAGCAGCGCAAGCCCGGTATATTTCCTGTAGCTGTGCAGGCAGCGATATGCCGGCAGGCTGGCTATGGCACAGAACCACACGCTGGGAAAATAGTACAATCTTTCACCAAAGATCGTCCCGGTCAGAACAATCAGGTTTGAAACCGGAAGCGCCGACACCATATACGCTCCCGTGCAGAACAGCACAATGCGTTTTTTGCGGGGAAAAAAGCGCATCAGGAAATAAACAGCGGCACAAGGAAGGAGAATTGAAGAAATCAGGCGGAAATCAAAGACCGGGCCAAGCGACATCAACTGCCTGTAGGAATAGTCGTGAGACAGTCTGGCGGGCCAGAGCAGTTTCCACAGCGCCATCCCCTGAATCTTAAGGGCTCCGGGCAGTCGCTGAAAAAAGGGAAGCATTGCAAGCGGATTGTCCACCATGGGATCCGCTCCGGGCACCGGCACCCACCTGCCTGTCGCCTTGTATCTTGACACCATAACGATCCCCGCGGCAAGAAGCATCAGCAGATACACCGGGCCCTTTTTTATAAAAACCCCCGGAACGCGGAGTTTCTTATCCGCAGGCGAATGGCGCAGGAACGTGTCAGCCAGGAGGCAAATGGGAAGAAGCATGATGCCCTGCTCCTTTGAAAAAAAAGCCGCCAGAAGACATAACGGTGTAAAAACAATGGCCGTCCTGCCGGATCCCAAGTGCGCGAGCAGGCCGGTCATCATAAACATCGCGCATAAAAGCTCCGAACGCCCGTAGGCCGGGATCACCGCTTCGGAGTGCAGAGGGTGTACGGCAAAAAGGGCCGCCCCGAACAGGGCTGCGCCTCTCTTCAACCCGAGAGCCAGAAACACCTTGAAAACCAGCACACTGCATACGGCGTGCAGAATAAGATTAAAAATCCTGAATGAAGGCGAATACATTCCGGCGATTCTGATATTAAGCCAGTAGCTCGCCAGAGTCAAAGGCCGATACAGGCCCTGTTCAAGTTCAACCCTCCAGAAAGAACGCCCCCAGCAGTCGGCGAGTCCCGCATCGGCATAGAAGGGGTCCGACTGGATAAGAGGGATATCGTCAAAGACAAATTCCCCGGCCAGGCCCCTGGCATAAGACACAAAAGCCAGAATTATTATCAGCGACGCCCCGTAACGGAGCAGAAATCTGCTCACCCTGCGTCCGGCTTTGGCTTCAGTAACTCTCATTGCAGTCCCGTGATTTAACAGATAATCCTGATCCCGTACATATTCAGCCAATAATGTTTGCAAAGTGAATTTGCACACTTCCCAAGTTGCTGTTACAATACAGCGATTACGAACAAACAAAAGGCGATGCAATGAAACTCGGCATTATCGGCGGAAGCGGCATCTACGGAATCGACGGTTTTGGCAAATTTGAAGATCGGGTTGTGGAAACCCCGTTCGGGTTGCCGTCGGACAAATTCCACTGTGGAGAGCTGAACGGACGGGAAGTGGTATTTCTTGCCAGGCACGGAGCAGGACACCGGTTGCTTCCGGGGGAACTCAACCATCGCGCAAACATCTTCGGCATGAAAAAACTCGGGGTTACACACCTTCTCAGCATTTCCGCTGTCGGAAGCCTTAAAGACGGGATGAAGCCCCGGGACATCGTCATTGTAGACCAGTATTTCGACCGTACAAGAAGGGGAATTGAGAACACGTTTTTCGGCAACGGCATTGCGGCCCACATTGCTTTTGGCGATCCGGTATGCCCGGAACTTTCGGCCGCGGCGGCGGACGCGGCGGAGTCCGCGGTCGAAAAAGGCGATTTTAAAGAGGGAAAAACACCGGCGGTTCACCGAAAAGGAACCTACGTAAACATGGAGGGACCCGCATTCTCGACCAGAGCGGAATCCAATTTCTACAGAAAAATGGGCATGGATGTCATCGGCATGACAAATATGGCCGAAGCAAAACTCGCCAGGGAAGCGGAAATATGCTATTCAACTGTCGCCATGGTGACAGACTACGACTGCTGGCACAGCGACCATGAGCATGTAACGGTGGAAATGATAATCGGGAATCTTCTCGCGAACGCCTCGCTGGCCGAAAAGATAATCCTTAATATAATTCCTGCGGCAGCCATGCTCGAGCGCAACTGCGCCTGCGCCCGCGCACTCGATTCAGCTATCATTACCTCTCCGGAAAATATTCCCGAAGAAAGAAAAAAAGCCCTGGAACCGATTATCGGAGCATATATCTGAATTAACCCTTCGAAACGCAAGGAACACCGATTATGAAAAGGACAGATGAAGAACTGCGCGAAATCACAAAGGCATTCGTAGATTTCGAGTGCCTCAACGATGAATGCGGAAAAACAGTACAGTTCAGCCTTTTCGACGCTTCTGGAAAGGATTTCCAGGCCGTCTGCTCACAGTGTCATAAGGCCTATTCCTTTGATGACTCTCTCAGGAAAAAGCTCCGGGTATTCCTTGAATTGATTTTCGCCATAAGAAACGCCGAGGACATACTTGGCGACTGCAACGTGGCGGTAACGGTTCCCGCCGGTTCGGTAAAAATCCCCTACGCCCTGCTTCTTACGCGACTTAACACTATTATCACGTTGAAACTCGGGGACAGAAACGTTGATTTCCACTTCCGCGTCGAACCATCTTCGCCGCAAACCTTCAGATAAGGATTCCCCAATGTTTTACCCCCGGGAATGTAATCGGCGGCTTTTTTTCGTTTTTTTTTTAAATAATCTTGTTAAACCTTGTATTCCACAAGTATTTTTGCTAAAATTAACATCAGATTGGCAACAGAAACAAAAAAGTAAGGGAGGCATGATGCCTTCCACCCCAAAGAAAGGAGACCTGAAATGAAAAAGAAAGGTCGTAGAGGGTTTACATTGATCGAGCTGCTGGTGGTTATCGCCATTATAGCGATTCTTGCCGGTATGCTTCTGCCCGCGCTGGCGGCTGCTCGTGAAAAGGCCCGCCGTATCAGTTGTGCCAGCAATCTCAAACAGATTGGACTGGCTCTCCGCATGTATTCACAGGACTTCAACGAGAAGTTCCCCAACAGCACAGGCGCGGAAGCCTGGGAACAGCTTCGTTCCACAGGTTATCTCGAAACCGTGAAGATGTATACATGCCCATCCACAACCGACGCCATAACTGACAATTACGAGGTTACGGCTGAGAGCTGTTCCTATCTCTACGCGGTCGGTCTTACCGAGGCAAGCTCGGTCGACAGCGGTGTCGCGATGGACGACGACGGAACCGGCAGCACAACCGCAGGCAACCATGCCAAGTTCGGGAACGTCCTCTTCGTGGACGGTCACGTACAGGGATTTGCCGGTGTTAACTGGACACACCAGAACGGTTCGTGCGGCATGTCCGAATAAGCTCTGCTTATAAAAGCTGCTTCACAAAGAGCGACGGGTTTTCCCGCCGCTCTTTTTTATTCTTCGAGCCAATTTCAAAACTCTCAGTGGCCGCGCGGAGTTTTGAAACCGGCTCCTTCACCACGGATGCGCCGGCCCGGGTTTGCATTTTTCTGTCGAACGGGTCAATTACTATTCATGAAACCTGTGCTTAAAATTTTCCTGGCTTTTCAGTTACCGCTATTTCTCCTGCTGTCCATGATATCCCTGGGATACCCGCTGATGTTTCTTCTTCCAAAGGGGTTCAATCCCTACGCGTCCAGGTTCGAACTCTTTTCACTCGCCTCGGCAAGCCTTTTCTCCATCGTCCTGATTACAGCGCGTATGGATCTTATAAAGAGGCTCGGCAACAGAAGCGTCTGTATCTTTATCTTTCTGCCAATCCTTCTTCCGGCATCAGTTCTCGCATTGCATGCGCTACGTATCGAGGACGGGCTTCTTTCGCTGCTCTCTATTCTCGAGGGACTGTCATATTTTTCCATCCCGCTGGCTTTCATTCTGTACTCCAGGCATAAAAGAACACGGGCCTGGCTCTTCTCTTTTATCGCGTTTCTCGCCATTTTCAATATACTGCACTGCGTATGGCAATTCAGGGAAGCCGCTTTATCTGCGGAAGGGATAAAAGGGATCATCGGCATATTCATCTCGCCTCCCATGGGACCGGGTATCATCGGGTTCTGCGGAAACCGCAACTGGAATGCCGCTCTCATTCTGGCGTGCTCGCCCTTTCTGCTTTTCCATCTCAAAACTCGCATTCAGAACAAACTGCTTGCCCGGAACATGACATGGGTAACCGCCGGCGTTCTCTCGGTCTTCTTTTATTTCTGCGCGTCCAGAGCCTCTTTCCTTGCCGCGGGAACCGTCCTGGCATTCTTCGCTTTGCTTCAATGGGAAAAATACAGGCGACTGGCGATTATCGGTCTCTGCGGTCTTTGCGCCTTTGCGCTCACGCTTGTTCTATTCAGGGGGCTGGGAACCGAAAAACTTTACGAGGAAACCAGAATACCGCTCTGGCAGGCGGGAGTAAAAGTACTCGCAACTCACCCGTTCATCGGGGTCGGAACCAGAACATACGAAAGCGCCTTTTCCGAGGCCAGGCCAGTATCCTATTTCCTTCGCGATAAATACTTCGCCCACCGCTCAAATCACCCACACAACGAGTTTCTGCATATAGCGGGAATCATGGGCCTGCCCGCGGCTGCCTGCTGGCTGCTGTTCTGGGGATACCCGCTCGCTTTTTTCGCGCGGAATTTCAGATTGCTGACAGTGATGCGCAAAATCCTGTTCTTCGGCGCTTCGACACTTTTCATACACGGCATGCTCGACATGGTTCTTGTCCAGTGGCCAACTGGAATGCTCTCAATGCTGTTTCTCGGCCTGCTATGGGCGGAAACCATTTCCATGACCAGGCACGAAAAAAATGAAGGGCCGGCGCCAATGCCGGTGAAAGACGCGCGCAAGCTGGTTTACACCGCTCCAAAATACCTGCTTGCGACTTTCCTGTTCTGCGTTTTAATATGGGTTGTGAAAAGGGAAGCGTTATTCTCGCTCTACCACAGGGCCGCATGGATATACGGATCCGACAATCCCATACAAGCGCTGCGTTGTGTTGACAAGGCCCTTGAAAACAAACAGGGTTACGAGTGCGCTTATTACGGTGGTCTCATATCAAAAAACAAACTTGGAGATCATTATCTGGCGCTTGAATTCTTCCTTCATTCCCGTCCGGAATGCGCATACGGGTTTTCGCGGAACAACAGGCATATAGCCGAGTCCCTCTACGCTGTGGGCATGAAAAAAGAAAGCCTTGAATACTGGAAAAAAGAACTATCCCTTTATCCGGTTTCGATCTATGCATTGTTTCACATCACTAGAATCCAGTCGGAACTCGGAATGAAAGAAAAGGCGGTCGAAACTGCGGCCAGACTTGCGAAGGTCATGGAACTCAAGAACCTGGACTTGGAAAATATCCCTGAAATCCTGAGGACCCCGCATCTGGACGACAAGTTCTCGGAGATCAGCCATGCCCCCTGAAGAAACCCTTCTGCAGTTCATACAGAGCCTGGGAACGCCACTGGAGGCGTTATCCGCATTTTCGGTGACCATATTGGCGGCTTTCGCGGCGGGACACATATTTATCCGGAAAATACCGTTCCGGCATCCGCTCAGCAAGCTTGTACTCAAAATAATACTGGGACTCGATCTTTTCTGCATCTCGGCCATTATTCTCGGTACTTTGTTCAGCCGTCCCGAGCCGTTCTTTTATCTTGCGGTTCCCACTCTTGCATTATGGACAGTTTTCTACGCGGCAAAAAACCGATCCGGAACCCTGAGGCTGCTTTACCCGCTTTTTATCGCGCTGCTTCTCGCGCTCCCGTTTATAGCCACCGCATTGTCGTATCCGGAAAACTGGGATGAACTCACATACCAGATATGCCTGCCGCTCAGGTGGAAACTGCGCGGAAATTTTCCCGCATACTTCGAAGACCTGCCTTATTCAGCGTTCCCGAACTCCTCCGGGATGCTTCAGTGGGCCCTTATATCAACGGGCGGAATACTTACCGGCAGGCTGCTTGCATGGACCTGCTGGGTTCTTTCAGGAACAGCGCTTTTTATCTCTGTACGTTCCGGCAGGAGAAAGGGTATCTGCCTTCTTATGACAGCCGCATTCATGCTCTCAGACGCTGTCCTGATGACCGCACTCGCGGCATACGCCGAACAGTTCATAGTCCTGCATGTCGCCGGAGCCGTGCTTATCGCCACTGAAAGAAAGAGGGATCTCAATAAAAAACTGGCGATGCTTGGACTTATGACCGGGCTATGCGCGAGCGTCAAGCTCACTGCACTCATAATCCCTTTACTTGCGGGACTATATGTTATAGTTCATGCCTTAAGACGCCAACGGTATTCAGGGATATTCTGCTTTTTTGTTCCGGCAGTATTTGCAATGCTTATATTTTATATCCGCCCGTTCCTGTTCACCGGAAACCCTTTTCACCCGTATTTTTCCGAATACTTCACGGGCGGGGAACACCAATTGGCTGTGAGCGGGTTTTACCACGCGGCGGGAAGTGTAAAATACGGGCTTGAAGGCGCCGGCGGATTTTTTCTCGGCCCGTTTATCTTGTCCATGCCGGCATACGGCCGGTTTTTCGACGGTTCCTTCGGGTATTTCCTTGCCTTTACTGTTGTACTGGGCATTTTTGCGGCAGCCCGAGAACTAAGCCTGCGTCGATTCGGACTCGACAGCATCTGCATCGTATCCGCGGCCCTTATCTACACGTTCTGGTTCTTCACGTCACAGCAGGCAAGGTTCCTGCTGCCCGCGGTCTTTCTGGTATTCATTCCGGCCACGCGTGCCGTGCCGTCCCTGTTGCAAAAAGGCGCCCGACATACAGTATACATCGTCCTCCTGGTTATGATATGTATTTCTCTGCCCCGGCGCATAATAAAACATAATGCCCTATGCTGGAGGGCCATGGCTGAAGGCGGTCCGGCTTTTCTCGATTATCTGTATACGGCAACCGGCCCGGGATACCTCAAGTCTGTCGAAATTATCCGCACAAAGACAGCCCCTGATTCCAGGGTCATGCTCCTCTTTGAACACAGAGGCCTGTACATGCCCCGCGACTACGTGATAGGTACGCCGGTTTTTCAGAACAAATGTTTTGCCCGACTTGACAAACTCGGTTCAACAGAATATGTCATCGACGAACTTCGCGAATGCGGAACGGACTTCCTCCTTGTCGGACTGAGCGCCGAGGATCCGGATCGTATTCCCGGTCTTCTTGACTGCTCCCTGCCACTGGCGCGGTCTATTAACAGACTTCAGCAGAAAAAGGCTCTTAAACTTCTCTGGTCCGACGATGGTTACGCGCTATACAGGCTGCAGGTACATATTCAGTGAACCACGTCGGGGTCGGGGCTGAGACACTCGAAGACTGTCCAGTACTGACCCCGAGCAAACGGGGTTTGCTGAATATGTACGGCTGTAGGAAACCCCGTTATTTCATGAAATATGCGGGCCAGAATCAAGCCTTTCTTTAAGGAGTTTTATCACCATCTGCGGATTGGCTTTGCTGCGGCTCATTTTCATGACCTGTCCAACAAAAAACTGTATCACCCTGCTCTTGCCGGCCCTGTATTCCTCGACCTGGGAAGGATTTGATGATATTGCTTCTTCGACCCAGGATTCCAGAGTCTTTTCATCGCTGACCTGGACAAGGCCTTTCTCCTCCACAATCGATCCGGGCCTTTTGCCGGAAATAAACATCTCGGCAAAAACCTTTTTGGCTATTTTCCCGCTTATGGTCCCCTTTTCAATGAGCCCGACAAGTTCAGCGAGCGCCGACGCCGTCACGGGGCACTCATCTATCGAAGTCCCGTTCGACGAAAGCTCTCCGAGAAGCTCGGATATTATCCAGTTCGCGAAAAGCTTGGGATTGGATGATTCACCGACCGCGGATTCAAAATAGTCGGCCAGCGTCTTGTCCTGAGTCAGCACTTCGGCATCGTATTCAGTCAGGCCAAGGTCCTCAATAAAGCGCGACCGCATTGCTCCCGGAAGCTCGGGAAGTGAACTCCTGATTTCCTCGAGTTCTTCATCCGCAAACACAATCGGCATCAGATCGGGCTCGGGAAAATAGCGGTAGTCGTGCGCGCTTTCCTTGGCGCGCAGAAGGTATGTCTCTCCGAGATCATCATCCCAGCCGCGAGTCTCCTGTTCAAGTCCGGATCCACTCTCAAGAATCCTTCCCTGGCGCTCAATCTCGTACTCAAGCGATCTGTGAACCGCTTTGAAACTGTTCAGGTTCTTTATCTCTATTTTCGTTCCGAACTCCTTCTGTCCGGCCGGGCGAAGAGATATATTCACATCGCAGCGCATCTGCCCTTTCTCCATGTCGCAGTCGCTTATTCGCGCATACTGCATCCGCTGCTTCAGAGACGTCAGATAGGCGTATGCCTCATCGGCCGTCCTCATATCCGGTTCGCTCACTATTTCCATCAGAGGCACTCCGGCGCGGTTGAAGTCTATTCCGCTGCAAGCCTCGAAGTGGGTCGATTTAGCAACGTCCTCTTCCAGGTGGATTCTGGTTATCCCTATGTCTTTCGCATTCATTTCCAGGCCGGAAAACCCCCTGCCGGAAACCGGGATGCTCCCGTTCAGACAGAATGGCAGATCATACTGCGAGATCTGGTAGTTCTTCGGCATGTCCGGATAAAAATAGCTTTTGCGGTCAAACTTGCTGTAGCGCGGAATATCGCAACCGCAGGCAAAACCGGCAAGAATGGTCTTTCTGACAGCCTGACGGTTCGGGGCCGGCATGACTCCCGGATGCCCCATGCAGACCGGACAGAGCAACGTGTTGGGTTCCGCGCCGTAGCTGTTGGCACATGAACAGAACATCTTGCTCTCCGTCCTTATCTGAACATGCACTTCAAGGCCTATTACTGACTCGTAACTGCTCATTTCACCAGTGGCGGACAAAAGTCCTTTTGTTGACGGTTCTTTTCAAATACCTCCGCAGCGGAAAGCAGACAGGCCTCGTCGAAGGACGGTCCCATTAACTGTATTCCAACGGGAAGACCTGTCTTCGAATCCAGCCCCGCGGGCACGCTTATTCCACAGTTGCCGGCAAGGTTGAGTGATATGGTGTAGATATCCGACAAATACATCTGGAGCGGATCGGATTTTTCCCCGAGCATGAAGGCGGGCGTCGGGGTGACGGGAGATAATATCAGGTCGCATTTGCCGAAGGCGCTCTGGAAATCCTCTTTTATAAGGGTGCGTACCTTCTGTGCCCGCAGGTAGTACGCATCATAGTATCCGCAGCTGAGCACGAAGGTCCCGAGAAGGATGCGCCTCTTTACCTCTTCGCCGAAACCCTCCGCGCGGGTCATCCTGTAACATGAAAGCAGATCTCGCGCATCTTTCGATCTCAGACCGTAGCGTACCCCGTCGAAACGCGCGAGATTCGCACTGGCCTCTGCTGTAGCCACTACATAGTAAACGGCCACGGCATAGCTGCTGCTCGGCAGTGACACGTCTATAATTTCCGCCCCCAGGCTTTTCATGAGGTCAACGGATTCTTCTAAAACTTTTCTTACGCCTTCGTCAATTCCTTCCATATCGAGATATTCCCTCTGGAGTCCTATCCTGATTCCCTTCAGATTCTCTTTCCCGAGCGCGGCAAGGCAATCCGTCGGCGTCTCAGGCAACGATGTGGAATCCAGTTTGTCGGCGCCGGAAATTGTGTCCAGCAGAATCGCCGCGTCTTCCACGCTAAGCGCCAGCGGACCGATCTGGTCAAGTGACGAAGCAAAAGCAACCAGGCCGTAGCGCGAAACCCGACCGTATGTCGGTTTAAGCCCTACAACCCCGCAGAAGGCGGCAGGCTGCCTGATCGAACCGCCCGTATCCGAACCGAGAGCTGCCGGAGCCTCTCTCGCGGCGACGGATGCCGCCGAACCGCCGCTTGATCCGCCCGGCACCCGTTTGAGGTCCCAGGGATTTCTTGTGACTGAAACCGAACTGTTCTCACAGGACGACCCCATGGCAAATTCATCCATATTAGTCCTGCCGAACGGAATAAAGCCCTTTGCAAGAAGTTTTTCCACTACCGTGGCGTTGTAAACTGATTCGAACCCGCCGAGGATTTTCGATGCGCATGTACACCGCTCCCCTTTAACGGCAATATTGTCTTTTATCGCTATTGGGATGCCGTCGAATGCGCTGAGTTCAGCGCCGCGTTGCCTTCTGCGATCGGATTCGGCTGCCCTCTTCAAGACTTTGCCGCTGTCGATTTCAAGGAATGCCCCGATGTCTTCGTCGCGATTCGCCACGGCCTCGATAAAACCCGCACAAAGCTTCGCGGAACTGGTCTCGCCCGCCTGGAGCATGCGCGACAAAAGCGTGATTGTCGGATCCGAAGCCGACATCACATCTCCCCTTCTCCCGGAATAACCGGATGCACCTTGACAAGATCTTCCGAAACAAGGGCGGGAGCGTTCGAAAGCATTTCGTCCCGGGAAAGAGAAGGCCTGGAAACATCCTCACGGAAGATGTTCTCTAGTTCGGCGGCATGCGCCATGGGCTCCACTTCCGAGACATCCACCTGTTTCAGCTTATCGACGTATTCCAGGATATTCTCCATCTCGACCTGAAGCTGTTCTCTCTGCGATCCATCAAGCTCCAGCCTGGCCAGCCCGGCCGTGTATTCCACGTCTATCCTGTCAGAATTTTCCGCCATCCTGGAACTCCCTATTTTCCGCACTCCAGCGCGAGTGTCAAGCTTGTAAGATCGCATACTTCGGAAGGCCCGAAATACTGTATCGGACCCGGGTAAATGTACTCGGAACTCATCGCCCACTCAGCCCTGCCGGACTCCAGCATTCTGAAAGGAGAACCTTCCAGATCGACAAGCGCTTTGCGGATAACAGGCTTGTCCTCGCCGTGACGCCTTTCCATATTCATCATCATGGTAATAGGTATGCCTCCGGCAGTCCATTCCTCAGGAGTCCCGGCAAGATTGCGGACTGAAGCCATGTAGCCGCTCTTGCCGCCCCCGGCAAGCGCAGCCGCGCTGTAACCGAGACCATAGCAGTAATCGGCGTCGAAATTCGACGGCGCCGCGCATCTTCCTTCGTAACCGAAGAAATGGCACTGCGTCTTGAATTTTCCCTTGAAAGACCCTTCCGCGGCAAGCTCTTTGATTTTGATCTTGATCATTTCGACTATCAGCTTTTCAGTCTCGATGAGCGATACCTGGACATTCCCGTGGGGATCCCGATCCAGTATCAACTGCTTCTGAATGAGATTCGGCAGAGAGCTGAAAACATGCGAGGAGTCCCCGGAAAGCCGGCTGTTGACGAACATCAGCTTCTCCCCGTCGGAACCGAGCGCCCTCATCGCCGGTTCCTCCTCGGCGAGAAGATCGTTCAGATCGGCAATAAGCGAACGCATCTCCGGAATAAACTCGATAAGCCCTTCCGGAACCAGAGCGATCCCGTAGTCGGAACCGGTTTCCGAGCGCCTGATTATGATATCGCATATCCGGTCCACAATCTGGTTCAGCGTCATTTCTTTTTCCGCGACCTCCTCGCCTATCAGCGCCACGTTCGGATGCGTCTGCAGCGCGCATTCAAGCGCAATGTGGGAAGCAGAGCGTCCCATCAGCCGAATAAAATGCCAATATTTTTTTGCGGAATTCGCGTCCCTGCATATGTTGCCTATCAGTTCGCTGTAGACGCGGCACGCCGTATCGAAACCGAAGCTGGCCTCTATGTATTCGTTTTTCAGATCACCGTCGATTGTCTTGGGACAACCGATCACCTGTATCGGAATATTTTTGGCCATGTAGTATTCCGCAAGAAGGCAGGCGTTCGTGTTGGAGTCGTCTCCTCCGACTATCACAATCACCTCTACGCCCAGCTTTTCACAGTTTTCTCTGGCTTTCTCGAACTGTTCGGCCTTCTCGAGCTTCGTCCTCCCGGAACCTATCATATCAAAACCGCCGGTATTCCGGTACGCTTCCACTGTCCCGGCATCGATCTCGATATATTCGTTATCCACCAGACCGCCCGGCCCTCCCAGAAAACCGTAGAGCCTGCTTCCGGCGTTGATGCTCTTGATCCCATCGAATATTCCGGCAATCACGTTGTGGCCGCCTGGCGCCTGTCCGCCCGAAAGGATAACCCCCACATTCAAAGCCTTTCCGCCGGCGGAGCCGGAAGCTTCCTCAAAGCTTATCATCGGACTTCCAAACGTATTCGGAAATAGATCTTTTATTGCCAGTTCGTCTCCCGCCGCTCCAGTGGGCTCCCCTTCCGAAAAACCGACCGCGGCGCCCTTCTTCAGGGATTCAGGGAGTTTCGGTTTATAAGAAAACCGGGCCTTCTCAAGCGCTGAAACTTCTTTCGTCATCGTATCATCTCCGTGCTGTTGTAAGTTATTTTCTGCTGATCCGCATGTGCCGTTTGCTTCAAAAAACAATCTCAAATCAGTCTTTCGGCTATCTGCACCGCGTTCAAAGCGGCTCCTTTAAGCAGCTGGTCGCCGCTGATAAACATGTCCAGCCCGCGACCGTCGTCTCTGGAACAGTCACGGCGGATTCTGCCAACGAGCACATCGTCCATTCCGGAGGCTTCTATCGGAGTCGGATATACGTTGCTTTCAAGATCATCTCTCAAAGCCACTCCAGGGGCGGAGGCAAGTATGTCCCTTGCTTCCCCGACCGTGATCTGATCCCGAAACTCCATATTAAGAGCCTCCGAATGTGCGCGGACAACGGGAACCCGCACGCAGGTGCATGAAACCTTAAGGTCGGGCGCGTGCATTATCTTCCTGGCCTCGTTGACCATCTTCATCTCCTCCTTCGAGTAGCCGTTCTCCAGAAATACATCTATATGCGGAAAAAGATTGAAGGCGATCTGCCTGGGAAAAGCGCTTGCGACCGCTTCCCTGCCGTCAAGCACATCTTTCGACTGCTCAAGAAGCTCCCGCATCGCCTGCGCACCGGCTCCGCTCGCCGCCTGGTAGGTCGAGGCGACCATTCGCACAAGCCCCTTCGCCCTGTGCAGAGGATAGACAACAACAACCATTATTATCGTTGAACAGTTCGGGTTCGCGATTATTCCATTGTGTTTTTCTATATCTTCCGGATTCACTTCCGGAACCACCAGCGGAACTTCGGGAACCATCCTGAATGCGCTGGAGTTGTCCACGACTACCGCGCCCGCCTTCACCGCCGAAGGCGCAAACTCTTTCGATCGGGAGGCGCCCGCGCTGAAAATAGCCACGTCTATTCCTTGAAAGGAATCATGCGAAAGTTCCTGCACCTTGATTTTATCTCCACAATATGAGATCTCTTTGCCCACCGATCGGGAAGATGCAAGAAGCCGCAGTTCCCCTACAGGAAACCCGCGCTTCTCCAGAACACGGATTATATCCGTTCCAACAGCGCCAGTTGCACCCGCAACCGCTATTCTACAGTCCGGCCTATTCATAATCATATACCTGCTAATTTGTAGATTTTTGTCTTCATGGCCAGTACGCTAGCCGGATTATCCGAATAATCAAGGCGGAACACCTTTAAAAAAAATTCCTTTTTTTAGCTTCATACAGCTTGACATCGCTCTTGTTTCATCGTATTATTAGGGGAAAATAGGTTTAATTAGGGGATTAAAGGTGAAAAAGGGCCCAAAAAGAGACAATCAGGAGAACAAGCCTTTCTTCTTCGGCTCCTACGCCCACAGCGTGGACTCACAGAGGCGCATAGCGATACCGAGCGCCTGGCGCCAGAAGGGAAGGAAAGAAAGGTTTTTCCTGCTGCCGGGCAGGCACAAC
>CAZGYO010000014.1:0-14987 GCA_964530455.1 uncultured Victivallales bacterium | reverse complement strand
CTCGCATCCAAAATGGCAGGCCGCGCGGCCACGGAGAGTTTTGAAATTGGCTCTCTAAAGGCTTCTTTTCGTCGCGCATATGACGAGCCTGTCCTTTGCCTCGGCACAGAGGTCGCATACGGCCCCGAGTTCGAGTATTATCTCTTTCTGTATCAACTTGTCCGCGGTGTCCATCTTTGACTCGAAGACTTTCCGTATCATTTTCCTCTCAAGCTTGTCGCCTATGCTCTCATTGTTGTCGATAAGCCTTGCCAGTTCGCGTATTTTGCTGATCTTGCCGAAACAGTCCCTTGTGGCTTCTACAGTCGCCTCGAAGGTTTCTATGGAAATATCCAAAAGCTCGTGTATGTCGTTTTTGAGCGGGTTATGTATTTCGGACTGTTGAGTAAGCATCATATTGAGAATGGATTCCGCTCTCCCGGGAATCCTGTCGATTACCTCAAGGATCTCGAGCAGGTCCTCCCGTGTTTCAGGGAGCAGGGACTTTCTGAACATTTCGGTTTCTATTTCCCTGCGTATGTCGTCGGCGTTGGATTCTTCCCGGTGAGTTTTTCTGGAGAGTACCTCGAAATGTTCGTCAATACCTTTTTCAAGGGAGTGTGAGAGTCCTTCGCGGAAAAACGCGAGAGTCCGCTGCGCCACTTCGAGGTAGTTGTTGAGTTTCTCAAAAAGCTCTTTGTTTTTCTTGAACAGGAACATGGTTTTCTCTGTTTATTCGTTCACGACTGAAATCATCGCCATATAGTTTTCGCAAGGCACGTATTCAGGTATGCTGTTGCCGGAACCCAGCGCGTAAGCGCCGCGGCCTTCTGCGCGTTCGAGCATTTTCCTGCATCTCTTCTTTACCTGTTCGGGATCATTTCTGCAAATGAAATCGAGGTCGATCCCGCCGAGGATGGCGATGCGTCCGGACCATTTCTCGTAGGCTTCCTCCACGGGGATTATGGTATCTTCGTATGAGTGTTTGCCGTCGTACCCGCATGTATCTATAATATCGTCCATAAGGGTTTCAAGGTTGCCGCAGGAATGAAGAATGGCAGGTCTGCCCGAGGCGTGAATGGTTTCGGCTATGCGTTTATGCCAGGGAACGATGTATCTGCGCATGTCTTCTGGGCTGAGCATGGTCTGCGTCTTGAACCCCCAGTCGTCGTTGGATATCATGGCTCCGACCGAAGGATATTGCCCGATGATCCGGTAGTGTTCAACCATGCGGCTGCCCACGGATTCCACTATATCCTCCAGCAATGCCGGATCGTCGATGCTCATGAAGCAGAGGTTGTCGTAACCCACAAGCTGTGTGACGTTCTCGAGAACGCCTCCCGGCCCGCAGGCGACAAGTTTCATGCCGGCGGGCATGTATTTGACGAGATCCTCGAAGACGGAATAGTCGGCTTCTTGAGGGTCGGGCCATTCGTAGTTGTCGAAGCTTTTACGATCCGTTATAAGCGCGCCCTCGTTTAACGACAAGGTCGATTCGCGGTGCCTCTCGGCCTTGGGGAAGGAAAATCCGGTATTTATGGTGGCATAGTCGTAGCCGGCGTTGTGGAAAGAGGTCATTATCCCCCTGTACGTGCCGATATCACCTTCCCATACGGATCTGTCCGGGGCGAGAGTGTCGTGAAGTTTGCTGTTCAGGAAAAATTCAAACAATGTGGGCCTGTCCGGACATTCCCGGGACAGTACCTTGAGCAGGTTTTTAAACTTCGGTTTACGCATATTCTTTCTCCATCCGGGTTCAGGCTTAAATCTGAAAAAAGCGGTTGCCGCAAGATTCCTTGGATCTTTGGAAAACTGGCCGTGCGTGTAAAAGGCAGCGCGACCGGCAACGCTTTCTACTGGTATCTCATTGCTTTGTTTCCGTTTACGGTCGGCACGTCCAAGGCTTCCGTGGTATCTGGAAGTCCCCATCTCCTGGAGAATGGCCAGAAGATGAAGAACGCCCTTCCTATAATGTTTCTGCGTGGCAGAGGCCCTACGCCGTTATATATGTCCCTGCTGTCGGAACTGTTCATCGAGTTGTCGCCCATCATGAAATAGTGCTTGTCGGGGACTTCGAACTCGAAACCTTTGGACAGCGCGCCGCGGGCGAGATGGCCGTGGTATCCGCCTCTCCCGCTGTATATCCTGTTGATCTCGGGAATGCCGAAATCTGTTATGGGCACAAAACTCCCGGCATCTTTTTCTTTGACGTGGACTTTCCCATTTACTATCTTAAGCGTGTCGCCGGGCATTCCTATAAGTCGTTTGATATAGAAATATCCGCGTTCCCTGCAGGGCAGGCCCTCGGTGTTGAAAACCACTATATCTCCGCGTGCCGGTTCCCTGAAATGATAGCTTATACGGTCTACAAAGAGGTGATCGCCGAGGGCGAGCCAGCCGTCGCAAAGTCTTTCACCTTTCTTGAATTCCGGCATGAGTTCCATAATTTCCGCGTTTGTGATCTCCTGTTTTCTGATTTGCTTCTCTCTCAAAAAGTCGCGGGGCAGGCGGCCGATTATTCCGCAGTATTTGTGTACATGATTGTTCGAACCCGGGAGTTCGTACATTTTCGGTCCGATCTGATAAAATGTACGCGGAAAAAGCAGAAAACGCACGGTTTCGCTGATTCTGGACATGTAGCCTCCGGTGTCCACTTCCATCTCGGCCCTTTGCGTCGCGAAAAGCGCGTAGTGGAGGAGCGCGGGCAGTTCCGGCAGGGTCTTTTCACCGTTCGGCAGAGTCGTCCGTTCGATGTAGTGTATTCCGAAGAGTGTCGGCTGCATGCTTCCGGTGGGTATCTTGAAAGGCTGGAAGAAGAGAGCTCTCACCCCGAAGGCGACCGTGAATGCCACCGCGAGGATATCGGCGTATTCGCGTATTGTGGAAAACTTCTTTCTGGGAAGGATTCTTGCCGCTTTCAGTGGGGCGTGTTTAATATACCTGTCGACCTTCCCGGGGTTCTGCTCGTCGATATTTATCCCCTGTTCGATAAGAGCCTCGAGATCGCATTTTGTCTTCACTGTCAGTATATCGTCATTCAAATAAAGAATATGCGCGAGTTCTTTCCGAATTGAACTCAGTTCTTTTTTTCGTTGCCTGGTTTTCCAGAAATCCCGGATAGTGCGTGTCATTGGTTTTGCCTGTGTTTCTCGCTGTTTGTGTTATTTTTGTCCTCGTCCTGCAAGCTCCCGATCTCCTCGCGGAGTCTGTCGGCGATCTGTTTCGGCATGTTCATCAGAAAATAATCCCTTACAGATTTTTCTATGACACTGAACTCCGGCAGTTTCAGCCTGACCCACGGGTTATACGCCACGCCTTTGGAACTCTTCCTCTTATAGTGCAGGTAGGCGAGTTTTGCAAGTTCCTCGTGTCTTTTGGCGGCCTCGTGCTCTTTGGAAGCGAGGAAGAAGCAGACCCGGGTAATTATGCCGCCGATTATATCCATGGCCTCCTCCGGCGATGCGAATTCGATAGTGTCGATCCACTCCTTCTCGACAAAATCGATCAGTTTCACCTTGTACCGCGGATTGGATGGGTGTTCTTCGGCGAGTTGGCTGTAGTATTTTTTCGCCGAATCGACCTGTCCGTAAGTATAATGAAGAACTACCAGGTCCTTGAGGAAGTTCTCGAACCCGCCTTCAAAGGTATCCGGATTCTTCTGGCGTGCGATTGCCTGTTTGTGCCTTTTAATTACGGCCTCACTCATATCCAGGTTCGGGATGGTGAGAATGCTTGCCAGGTTTTCATCGTCCAGAACAAGGAGTTTTCCGGCCTGCAGCGCGCTTCTGAGCGACTGCGTTATCATGCGTTCGCAGTCCACGGAGACTTTGCCGTTTCTGTCGTTGCGGATACCGAGTGTGGCCCAGTAAACCGCGTGCGCTTCCGGCAGTCTGAAATCCAGCTTTCCGTATTCGGCTATAATTTCGGCTATAATTTCCGGCCGGAGCTTGTAGATCTCGACGAGCGCTTTTTTCCGCAGGAAGTCGTCAAGGACTGTGAGCTGTTTTTTATATGCGCTTCCCGCATTGATGATTGAGTCCGGCAGCCTGAACCTGTTTTCCCGGAAATCCGAGTACAGGTCTTCGGGTTTGGCATAAGCTTCTTTTTCGAGGATCTCCAGGAGGCCTGCGTTTTCACCCAGTCGTTCGTTCAGTTCCTTTCGATCCGAAGGGGCGGCTGCCAGGCGTTCCCAGTCGGGTTCGGGGCCGCCGAAAACATCCATCATCTCCAGGGCGAGCCTGTTTTTGTAGTAGTTGTTGGCATCGTCCATGAAACTGCCGATCTTGTGCTGGTATATCCAGCCCAGCTCCTTGTACAGCACCGGATCCCCGGGATTATATACCAGCCCTTCGTCTCGAATAAGCTCTATCCCGTTCTGGACCCAGCGCCAGCGGTCCTCGAACTGTGAGCATGTCACTGAGATATTGTAGGCCATGTTCCAAGCCAGGTAGCTTATCGCTCCGGTGAATCTGGGCTGCAGGCGGACAATCCAGGAGGAAAGCTGCATGGTCTCGAAATACTGCCCCTTGTCTTCGAGCATGCTTGAACGCAGCCAGAGGATGTCGGCAACCAGCCCCCTGAACGCCCCCAGAGCAACGGTGGTGAACGCAAGCGCCGGAGGTGCGTTCTCCAGGTAGTCGGTATCCGTGAGTTTCCGGTCGCTCCGGATATCGTTCAGTTTGCCCTGTGCGAAATTCGCGGAATATACAAATGCCGCGGTAATGGCGGTCGCAAGCAGGATATTGAAGATTTTTCTGAGAGGTATATTCACTGCCGTATCACCGTTCCAAGTTCTCTTCTGCTGTATAGCCATATACCAAGCAGGACGGGGGGCAGGCCTCTTAAAAGAAGGAATTTCAGGATTATCGACCCCAGAAGTTGCAGTTCCACGAGTTCGCCTCCGGCGACTTTTCCGCTTGTGGAGAATTTGTCCATCGGACTGATAAGATATGCGAGCGCGCTGTTCACCGCGAGCCCCACTCTGTCGTGCAGTTCTTCAACGGGGGTGAAATCAACCGGTCTGTCAGTTTGGTACTGTTCTTCAAAACCGGTGATCCACGAGGAGAAATAGCCCAGCAAGATATAGGACGCCACGACAAACACTGCAGTCGGGAGGTTGAAGAAGGTTCCCGCGGCGCACGACAAAGCACAGAGGAAGATGATCTTGAGAAAAATAACAAAGGCGCCCCTGGCGTAGTTTGCGGCGAATCCTGTTGCCGGCTCCATGAGCTTCGGCCCGTCGGAGAGCTGGAAATTAATGCTTTTTTTATCCGGATCCATGTTGGTATAGCCGATAGTCACCGTGCCGTCATCCATAACGGCTCTGGGCGAGAGCGGGATCTCGTAGAAGAAACCCGTGATGAACCTGTCCGGGCCCGGCCGTGTTCTAATCCGCGGTCTCGTATCGGAATCACTGCTGTCCGCCTTTTCAGATGGTGGAGCTTTGAACATCAGGTGCCAATACCCCTCAGTCTCTCCCTGCCATTTTGTCTTTGTCTGGCCGCGGTATCCACGATACCTGATGAAAAGTGGACTCTCAAGGTTTCTGGACAAGCCTTCGTATCTCCAGAAATTTGTTTTCCCGTACGGGATTTCCCCGAGGCGGGCGATCACCTCCTTTTTAGCCTCGTGAAGGGCTCTTTTCCTGCTGATCGAGGTCAATGTGGTGTCGGAGCCAGCGAGCGCCTTTCTCGCGTCTCTGAGCCTTCTGTTGTACAGCTCGCGCGCGATTTGGTCGATATCGGGTTTTGCGGGCATGTGGACGCGGCGTCCCGTGAAGACCTCGGCTTCTACGCGTTTTTTTTCAGCTTCCGCGAAACCGCGGTGTTCAAACTGCCATTTTACGGCGAAGTATATAAGGGCCGCGGATATTGCCAGAAGCGCTGTGTGTATAATCAGAATTCCGAGGAATTTCCCTGTCCACAGCAGCACGCGGGGCACGGGCTTGCTGACGATCATGTGTATCTGGTGATTGTGTATATCGTGCGCGGTCGCGAAACACCCGAGCCACAGCGCAGACAGCGAAAGGATGAAACTCGAGATATTAAGGCTGTAGTTCAGCGATACGCTTACATATCCTCCGGCTGTTCCGTCGCCTTTCACGGTGAACGGCACTGCCAGCGCGACTACAGCGAGCAGGAAAAGCAGGAACATGAACATATATGAGCGCACCGCGCTTCGGCAGGTCAGCTTGATTACCGCCAGGAGTGCCCTCATAGCTCATTCCTCTCCGTTTTTGTCGCGGACAAACTTTCCGAGTTTGCGGTTCGCCTCTGCTATTTCGTCACTGCTGTCCCTTTTTCGGGTATCCTTTTTGACCGTCTCCTGTCCCTCCTCGGTTTCGGCGGCTATTTTCCGGATATATTCTCTGGCCTCGTCGATTTCCGGCTCTTTTTCCTCTTCGTCCGTTTCGTGTTCCTCCGGTTTTTCGGGCTCTTTGCTTCGGGAAAGTTCTTCAAGCAGGTCTGCGGTTCTCTTTTCATCTCCGGACAGGTAGTCGGCGATACCTCCACCGTCCGTCACGCCCGCGGTCTCGTCTTCGCTGTCTCTCGCCTCTTTGACCACCTTGAGAAAATACTCCTCAAGGCTGGTGCTCGGGTTGTCGATGCTGAACGAATCCTCTTGAAATTTTTCCCTCAGTATGTCCAACACCTTCAACGTCGTCGCCCTGTCCATGAGCGGCGTGGTTATTCTGCTTCTGTCGGGGACTTTCAGCAGTTTTTCAAGAGCGCCTTCCGCACGGATCTTCCCTCCGTAGAGGATGAGGGCACGGCTGCAGACGTCCTCGACATCTCCGAGAAGATGACTGCTTACGATCACCGTCTTTCCTCTGTCCCTCAGAAAGCTGATGAGATCCTTGACCTCCCTTGTCCCTATCGGATCCAGTCCCGAGGTGGGTTCGTCCAGGATCAGCAGATCCGGATCGTTCACCATGGCCTGCGCAATCCCGATCCGCCGCGCCATTCCCTTTGAAAATTCCCCGACCGGCCTGTTTCTCGCGTGGCTGAGGCCTACCATATCCAGAAGCTGATCTGCCCTCCGTTTCCTTTCGGGGGAGGGAATATTGAAAAGCGATCCGAAAAAATCGATCGTCTCGTGCGCGGTAAGATACTTGTAGAGATAGGACTCTTCGGGCAGATAGCCTATCCTCTCCTTGATTCGCACGTTGCGCGGGGACATGCCGAAAACCGACAGATCACCCGAACTGGGATACAGCAGGCCGAGAAGCATTTTCAAGGTGGTGGATTTCCCTGAACCGTTCGGTCCCAGAAGGCCGAGAATCTCGCCTTCCGAGAGCTCGAAATCGATATCCTGTACCGCCTTTGCCTTGGGGCGGCCCCAGAAATCCGTGAAGGTCTTTGAGAGTCCTACGGCCTTTATTAGGATTTGCTTGCTGGTTTCAGGCATGGAAATCCCCCTCAGCGCCTATCCGCGAAACTCGCGTCCTCTTCGGAGCGGATAAGTCGGGCGCTGTTGAAAAGGATTATCAGCGTGCTGCAGGCATGGAGTACCGCCGCTCCCACCGGACGGAGATAGCCGAAAACGGACAGGGATATTCCGCCGATAATAAAAAGCATGCCTAGAAAGAGGTTCTGGTACATCACGTTCCGGGAAAACCGGGACAACCTGACAAGAAGAGGTATTCTGCCGAGGTCGTTGGTCATAAGAGCGATGGAGGCGCTGTTTATAGCGATGTCGCTCCCAATCGCGCCCATGGCGATCCCGAGGTCGCCGGCGGTGAGAGCGGGAGCATCGTTTATGCCGTCGCCCACGACGGCCACGGCGCCCTGCTTCTTGAGTTCGTCAACGTAGTCCACCTTGTCTTCCGGCATGCACTCGGAGCGCACATCTTTAATTTTGAGTTTGGCGGCGATAAGTTCGGCAACCGACCTGCGGTCGCCCGTGAACATCGCGCAGTTCTTTATCCCGAGTGAGCCGAGTTCGCGAACCGCTTCTTCGGCGCCTTGCCGGGCCCTGTCGCTGAACCCGATCCAGCCCATGTATTTCCCGTTTTGCGCCACATGTACCATGCTCATGGAGGCGTGTTCGCCATCTTCTTCTATATTTTCGGCCTTTACTTCTATGCCCTGAGACTCCAGCCATCCTCTTCGGCCCACACGGCAGGTGTTTCGGCCTGTTTCGGCGACAACACCTTTGCCGTGCTCCTCCCTGAACGAGGACGGGTTCTCAATCTTCAAGCCTGCTTCCGATGCCAGAGCGCACAGGGCCAGCGCGACGGGATGATTGCTGTGGCTTTCGGCGGAAGCGGCGTTTTTGAGGAGTTCAGCCGGCTCCACTCCGTCGAGCGGCGCCAGTCTCGCCACCGAAAGCTCGCCCTCGGTAAGAGTCCCCGTCTTGTCGAAGACAAAAGTCTTTATACGCGCGGAAAGCTCCAGGTCCGAGACGTTTTTTATCAGTATTCCCAGGCGTGAGGCGGCGGCCACGGCGGCGACAATTGCCGAAGGCGTGGCGATCACCAGCGCGCAGGGACATGCCGCTATCAATACCGCGATCACGTTGTTCATGTCCTTGAAAAACCACCAGGTCAGCCCGGCGATCATGAGTACGACGGGGGTGTAGTATCCGGCGTATCGGTCTATGAGGCGCACAATGGGAGGACGGCTGTGCTCGGCGGCCACGATCAATTTTTTCACTTTGCCGAGAGTCGTGTCCTCTCCAACTTTTGTTATGCGAACCTCCAGAAGCCCGGTCAGGTTTACCGTGCCGGCATATACCATTCCGTCCCTTTCGACATCTACGGGGATTGATTCCCCGGTGATTGACGCCTGATTAACGGTGCTTTCGCCCTTGACGATCACACCGTCGGTCGGAAAGTTCTCGCCCGGCCTGACTCGAACAAGATCCCCGACCCGGAGGGTCAGCACGTCCACCTCTTCCTCGAGCCCATCGACCAGAAGTCGCGCCTTTCGCGGTGTCAGTTTGATGAGTTCTTCTATCGAACGCTGCGCGCCGCTGGCAGTGCGCGATTCTATTATGACGGTTATCATAAGGAAAAAGGCGATTATACCCGCAGTCTGAAAACTTCCGCCGGCGAGAGCCGCGAGGATCGCAAGTGCGACCAGTTCGTTCATGTGTATGTCACCGCGGCTCAGGTCTCTGGCCGCCAAGATGAAGACCGGAAGCGCGAGAACCAGCGCCCCCGCAAGCGCGCTTATGGCCGAAGCTGTATACTCGTCGGGGAAGAGGCGCTCAAGAATAAAAGAGTTCAGAATAAGTATGCCGCCGGCCAGCGCGAGTTTGAGACGGCCCAGATGGCGCGAGTGCCCGGGCCCGTCGCCCGTATTGGTATGCGCCCCGCAACCGCAGGTCAGCTGTGACAGACGTTTTTCCGCGTCCGCTGCCTGGACATTCTTTTCCGCTGCCGAATTCATTCTATCTGTTCTCCCGGGGTTCTTTTCCGCGGCCGGCGGGTTCAGGATTTATCATTATTCTGACCTCCTGGCGACCGCCGGAAGCGCTGTGGATTATATATTTCGCGGAAACATTCTCAAGTGCTTCGGCAAGTGTATCATTGTATAGAGACAAAAGAACCGACTCCGGTTTATCGCGATACTGTTTCAGGAGCGATCTGAAATACAGGTTCTGGGCCTCCATCGTTGAAACAACCAGTTTCCTGTAGGCCTTAGCCTGAACTATCAGCATTTCGCTTTCCGATTGCGCCTCCTGTCTTTTCTCTATTGCGTAACGCAGTGCCTTCTCCCTTTCGGTCGAACTCTCCATCTCCGCGCTGAACACGGCATCGAATGCCCTTCTCACTTCGCCTTCCGGAGCGGTTTTTCGAATCAGATTGACCTCCAGCCTCGCGGTGTCTATGCCCAGGTCGTATTCCTGTATATTCCGCCGGAACAGTTTCTCGACGGATTGCGTGTACTTGAACGGCTCCTTGTACAGCGCGTCGTATGCCTGTGTGGACGCGGTGACATGAAGCACGGCGTTTTCCAGGAGGTTCCTTATGACCGTCCTCGGGCCCCTCGTCCCCATCATTGCGTCCTCTTCGCGTTCGAAGACCTGGTCAGGGCTTCGAGGATCTTCCGGACACAGCGCATTCAAATAGTATGCAAGCGGATCGGAAACCTTGTAGAGAATACCCCATTCAGCGTGGATAAGGTTTGCGTCGCCGGTCATGAGATAGCCGTCCCTGCCCGGATCGAGCTTGGTCATCATCGCCCGCGTCATTTCTTTGTCCTCGTTCTCGAAACCGATGTCCTCCTCATGGTACCAGAAACTGCTTGTGGTGAGGCGCTGATTGCTCATGGGGATGCGTACAAAGTTGCCTATGGGATAGGGCCAGTGCCAGTGCCAGCCTTCAGTGTATATGTTTTCAGTATCGACTTTGCCGAAAGTCAGCGTCAGTACGTTTTCCTGCGGATGCACCGTGAAAGCGCCTCCAAAGACAAGATAACCGGCGATTATGAAGACAATAATGAATGCCAGAAAAACAAAGCCGAGTTGAAAGCCTTTCATCAGAGCGTTCAGGCCCGCCCCGTATCTCTCGTCTGTATTTTTGGTGTTTTCGCGCATTTGTGTCCTATTCGCCGTCCTTTTTTTCTCCGATATCCATCGAATCCGGCTTGAGGATATCGAACGGGGCCGTCTCCGTATCCAGGATAATAGTCGTTTTTCGACCCATGGTTTTTTTCAGTGAATCAAGTTTTCTGAGGAACGCGGCGAGTTCCGGGTCCTCGTTGAAAACCGAATAGTATTCGGCGGCCTTCGCGTCCCCTTCCGCCCTTATTTTTTTTGCCTCCGCTTCCGCCGAGGCTATGATAACGCTTTTATCGCTGTCCGCCTTGTCGCGAATCTTCTGGGCTTCGCTTTTTCCCTTCGATCGGAAATCGGCCGCGATCTTGTTTCTCTCCTCAATCATCCTCGTGAATATCTGACCGGAGGTCTGACCCGGCACGACTATGCTTTTGATTCCGACCGAAAGCACTTCTATGCCGTAGTCGCTCCTGGCCGTTCTGTTGACGATATCTCTGATCTCATCTTCGATCCGGTCAATCCTGGCCTTTTCCGGGTCGGTATTGAAGATGTCCTCTATCCTGTAACTCCCGAATACACCGTCTTTCGCCGTGCGCATAGAATCGTTCAGCGCGTCCTCTGCTTTGGGCACTGTCTCCAGGTTGGTATAGAGCTTTGCCGGATCCTCTATCCTGTAGTTTATGAATATGCTCACGACCAGATTGATCCCGTCGGCGGTGTAGACTTCCTCGATCTTCCCCGTGGATCCGTCGAAACATCTCGGCCTTATATCGAACCTGTGCACCTGCTGAACAGGATAGGGCCAGCGCAGATGTATCCCCGGGCCTTTGCCGGCCCTGTCGTTTATATGCCCGAAACTGGTAACTATCGCTCTTTCCGTGGACCGCACCTGGAAAGAGAATATCGTCACGAGAAAGGCGGCGCCCACCAGGAGCCCCAGCAGTATTGCCGGCAGATACCGGCTCACGGTCTTCTCCTCAACTGTTCCAGTATTATTCTCCGCTGTCATAATAATTCTCCGATCGCTTGTTGTTCTCTGTTCGCTTATTCAAGGTTTTCAAGGTTGAACTCAGTGAGATCGATGCCGGGTTTTTCTTCGAGATTGATGATGTAGACATTATGCCTGGAACTGGACGGCACTATGTACTTTCTGAGATTGGCGCAGTCCACTTCCAGAAAGCTCAAAAAAGAGTTCAGTTTGTACATTGCCGGCATTTTTCTGTAGGCAAGCAGCTGTTTCCTGAAATGTTCTTCCTCGGCTTCCGCCACTTTTATCCGGTTTGTACGGTATGCCTGTGCTTCCGACAGATGCCGGTAAGCCGTGGCTTCCGCGTCCGGGATTGTCTCATTCCGGTAAACCTCGGCGGCGAGTATCATCGTTTCTTTAAGCTCCCTCGCGCCCACTACATCCTCGAATGCCTCGGCAACAGTGTTTGAGGGCGGATGCGCGTCGTGGAGGTTGGCCTGCACTATCTCCACTCCCAGTTTTTTGCGGTTGCATTCCTCCTGTATCCGCATTGTAAGGTCGGAAATCGCCTTGCTGCGGCCGGTAGACATCAGCTTTATCATGTCCACGCTGGCCAGATAGATGAGTATCTCGCGTTCGCTGATAAGCTTCAGCAGTTCTTCGGGATTCCTGTGTCCGTATGCGAAATATCCCGCCTGTTCGGGTTTTACCCTGTACTGGATGGGAAACACGGCTGCGATTATTGAAAGTGGGATTTTATCGTCCCGATCGGGGTCGGCAGGGACGATGAAACGGCTTTCATTCTCGTAATGCTTGTTTGTCCATGTAATAACGCTCAGGTCCCGTTTTCCGGCCTCTATCTCTTTCAATTCGCTTTCCTGGACGCCTACCACGACCTCGCGGATCCTGTCTGTCGGGACTTTGTTTATACGACCGAACGGCCAGGGAAGCTTGAGGCAGAGCCCGGGCCCGAGGGGTTTTGCGGGGTCGACCATGCCGAAGGTTTCGCGGAATCCGACCTCTCCGGAATCGACCTGGCTTAGAGAGGTCCCGAGCCAGAGCGTAATCAGCCAGAACAGCGTAAGCGGGACAATCGAGTCTCCCAGAAACTCGTATATCCATGTCCTGGATGCCTTGAATCCGAATTGGTAGTCGAGGGTCAGGGCTATATTTTTCGCGACACCTCCCGGCTCGGTGAAAAGACCCAGTATCCTGCTTTCATATACAGGTCTTTCTTCGGCCACGGTGCGTGGCCGATAGAACTCGATGACGGTGTTGAACAAGACCTCCACTCCCAGTACGACGTAGGCCCAGAAGAAAACCCCGGCGAACAGACCGTCCCAGAAAGGATAGTTTTCCCCCGTGAAAAGAAGCGTTAGCCCACAGACAAGCGACTGCATGAAAGCAAAGACAAGCAGGGCGCCCGGAGGGCGCAGATGCCTGAAACCCTTTTCACGGGATTGCCCTATACAGAATATTCCGCCCATGGCGAATAACAGCGATATGAGAATTGAGGCGAAGGCCGCCTGAAGCATGTTGTACGGTTCGGCAAGCTCTACGCGGGTCATCCATTCGCGCGAGAAATAAGCCAGAGAACCGGCTGTCAGCGCGAGAGATGCCGCTACAACCGCGAAGGGGGCGAATCTGCGGTATCTGCGCAGAGCCCGGTCTGCCACGAGGATCATTCCCTCGCTGTCGTCGAACGCAGTTTTTTTCTTGCGTTTTTCGAGAAGGCGGCGTTCTTCGTCCTCCTCCCATTTCCTTATGTGGAAATAGCTGTTCAGCAGGGCGTGCAGCAGATACAGAGAAACCAGAAAACATGGAATCAGAAGCAGGGAAAACAGGTCGGAGCCCATCCATCCGCCACTCACGCTCAGCCCGGATACTATAAGCCCCATGACAAAGGACGCGACGGCGGCGAAAAGAGAGAAGCGGGTCATCAGCCGCGCTCGGTCAAGTCGTTCCTGAACTGTTAATTCATTGTCGGACATAATACAAGCCGCGGCCTGTTTTCCCGCGGCGCCATCTTTTTAATGTGCTTGTAAAAAGGTAATCTAATAGGTAAAAGTGTTTTTCTCAACTGTTTATTCGCAATTTTTTCCATAATGGACCTCCTTTTTGCCAAGAGAGCGAATTTCAAAACTTTCCGTGGCCGCGCGGCCGAAATGGCAGGCGCGGCAGACAGCGGGGAAAAATATAGGTAACAATCTTGTTGTCAAGCATATGGGTTTCTGATAATGCCGGATAGCCTGCGGCGCAAAAACGCGGTACGGGTTTTGATCTGCGGAAATCTGCTTTCCGGCAATAGAATAGAAGGCAAAACACGGTTAGTTTATTAAAGAGCCGGTTTCAAAACTCCGCACCACGGAGAGTTTTGAAACGGGCTCAATAAAACAACAAAATTGAGAGCCCTTACAAGTGTGGAAGATATTCAAGCGCAAAACTGATTGGGACAAAGGCAAGCCCGATATCGACCTTCTCAACGCCAACTGCATGGAATGCTCCCATTGCAATGCAGTGCTCAGCCTGATGAACTACACTCCCTTGTCGATGGAACAGTGCGTGGAATGCGGCGCCTCTAATTTCATTCCCTTCCTTCTGAAGGACTACTGGCTCTACATGCCGCTGGGCGGCGGCGGCATGGGCAGCGTCTACAAGGCGTTCATGTGGAACAATCCTAAAATGGAATACGCAGTCAAGGTTCTGCCGCGCGACAAGCTGGATGACGAAAGGTTGGTAAGATCTCTTCTGAGGGAAGCGGAAATCGGGAAGACATTCGGACGGCATCCGCACCTTGCATATGTGGCGGACTATGGAAAATTTAACAGGGAGCACTATTCCGTCATGGAGTTTTGCAGGGGACGAAGGCTCGATAACATCATCGAGGAACGGGATCTGGTCGAACCGAAGACGGTCCTTATGTGGGCTCTCCAGATACTTTCCGCCGAAAACAGGATGTATCACAGGGGATATCTCTACAGAGACCTCAAGCCCCAAAACATAATAATAGACACCGAGGGCAACGTCTGCCTGGTCGACTACGGACTCTGTCTTACGATCGAGGAGGCTGCCCGGCCTAAAGGTGAAAAGGTCGACGGTTCGCCGCTGTACATGCCGCCGGAGCGGATCGTCGGCGGACCTGAAGATATGAGCGGGGAAATATACAGTCTCGGGATGGTGATGTTTCATGTGCTCACCTTGAAGACATACTATTCGGCTACCGGGGTGAACGAGCTGGCGCGGAAACACGTGACCAGCCTCAGGGTCATGAGCGTAGCAAATCTGATGCCAGGGAACATGCCCCCGGCGCTCGTGGAAATCCTCGACAGGATGATAGCCAGGTATCCCAAAAACAGGTACGGAAAATACAAAGATGCCGCCGAAGAAATCCGCGCGGTATACGAAACGCTCTAACCCGAAAATTTTCACACAGGGATCGACGATTAGGAGGTGCCCTGATACATTTTGTTCTCTATCTTTTTCCGTAACTATTCAGGTACCCCAACCTCGCTCGGTCCGAGCATCCACCTCGGATCCC
>CAZGYO010000013.1:0-15205 GCA_964530455.1 uncultured Victivallales bacterium | reverse complement strand
CGGAAATGGTGATGTTACCGACTCGCACAAGGCCTGGGAACTCATGGACCTGAAAAACGCCATGTATCCGTCGACTTCTAGCCCGGCGGCAAGCGAGGAGTATATCTATGTGTACTCGGATGTCTACGTGGCTTGCATAAGCGTGAAGACCGGCAAGCTTCTCTACGAGGAAGAGCTTGATTTTATGACTACATACTCTTCGCCGTCCATCGCGGGCGACAAGGTGTACCTGGTCGGCGAGGGAGGGATAACGGTGATACAGGCGGGGCCGGAATTCAAGAAACTCGGCACCGGAAGCATGATCGAGGTCATACAGACATGCCCCGCTTTCGCGCCGGGTAAAATCCTTTTCAGGGGACCCGAAACGCTTTACTGTATAGGAGAAAAATGAGCCGGGATACTTTACAGGAAAAACAGGAAACGGGTTTCGACACATCTGTAGTCGACGAGATCCTCAAGGAAAGAGGCCGGAACCCTGAAGACCTGATCTCAATCCTTCAGGGAATCCAGCATCACTACCGCTATCTGCCGCTCCAGGCGATGGAGCACGTCGCGCAGGTTACTGATATCACCGCGGCGCAGATAGAGGGCGTATCGACTTTCTACAGTCAGTTCCGGCTCCGGCCGGCCGGGGAGCACACCATACGCGTATGTATAGGCACCGCCTGCCACGTGAAA
Organism: uncultured Victivallales bacterium; assembly: GCA_964530455.1. Classification (GTDB taxonomy): domain Bacteria; phylum Verrucomicrobiota; class Lentisphaeria; order Victivallales; family CAZGYO01; genus CAZGYO01. The sequence goes on along the minus strand of CAZGYO010000013.1, from coordinate 14,527 downwards.
GGCGCTCCGAGGCTGATCGAAAGCCTGCACAGGCTACTCTCTATTCCCGAGGGTGACGACACGGACAAGGACAAGCAGTTCACTGTCGAGGGTGTCGCGTGCCTGGGGTGCTGCACGCTTGCGCCTGTAATGCTGATAGACGACGTTACATACGGGCACATGAGCCCTGATCTGATGGACAAGGCTGTAACAGATTTCATCGAACACGAGGACGAGCGCGCGAAACAGAAAAAAGGATCTTTCCTGTCAATGAAGGGCGATGACATCACCGAGGTCAGGATCGGACTTGGTTCCTGCTGCATAGCAAGCGGGGCTGGGCATGTGCGCGACGCCGTGGAGATGGCGTTAAGCGACAACGGCGCAACCGCCAACGTGAAACGCGTAGGCTGCGTCGGCATGTGCCACCAGACACCTCTTGTCGAAGTAGTCGGGGACGGCAAGTCGCATCTTTACGCGAAAGTCCAGCCCGAAGACGCCTCGAAGATCATCGAAAGGCATTTCCAGGCATCCGGGTTCATGAACAAGTTCCGTCGGGGACTCAGAAAGGGACTTGACCATCTGCTTACCGATGAGAGCTGGGAATCGGTGACGCGCTATTCCATAAATGTCCGAGACGAACCCGTTGACGCTTTTCTCAGCCCGCAGAAGCATGTCGCTCTCGAACATTGCGGACACATTGACCCGACGGATCTGGACGACTTTATTTCGAGAGGCGGGTTCGAGATGGCCCGCAAAGTGATTTGTGACCACAGCCCGGAAGACACAATCGATATTATTACAAAGAGCGGCCTGCGCGGTCGCGGCGGTGCGGGTTTTCTTACGGGTATGAAATGGAAGTTCGTACGCGCCGCCGAGGGAGATGAAAAGTATATAATCCTGAACGGCGACGAAGGTGACCCCGGAGCGTTCATGGACAGGATGTTGCTCGAAAGTTATCCCTTCAGGATCCTCGAGGGTATGATGATAGCATCGCGTGCCGTGGGGGCCGATAAAGGGGTGCTCTACATACGCGAGGAATACCCGCTGGCGGTCAAGCGCATGCAGGAAGCTATAGACATGTGCATGGAACACGGCTATCTAGGTGACAGCATGTTTGACTCCGACCATTCGCTGCATCTCAGGATAATGCAGGGGGCGGGGGCCTTTGTGTGCGGCGAAGAGTCCGCGCTTATCGCTTCTATAGAGGGGAAAAGAGGAATGCCCAGGATGCGCCCCCCGTATCCGGCGAATAGCGGTCTCTGGGGAAAACCCACTCTTGTCAACAATGTCGAGACATACTCGAACGTCAGCTGGATATTACGTCACGGCCTTGGAGAATACACGGACATGGGCACAGAGGACAGCAAGGGCACCAAGGTATTTGCGCTTGCCGGCAAGATCAATCGCGGCGGGCTGATAGAAGTCCCCATGGGAATAAGCATCGGCGAGATAGTGGACAAGATCGGGGGAGGGGTTGCCGAGGGCAGGACCTTCAAGGCAGTGCAGATAGGAGGTCCTTCCGGGGGCTGTATACCGGCCGAACTGAAAGATACGCCGGTAGATTTCCAGGGTCTTACCGAACGCGGTGCGATGATGGGGTCTGGAGGGCTTGTTGTCCTCGACAGCAAGGACTGCATCGTGGATATAGCAAAGTATTTCCTGACGTTTACCCAGGACCAATCATGCGGGCGCTGTACCCCCTGCCGGATAGGAACAAGAAGAATGCTCGACATCCTCGAGAGGCTCTGCCGGGGTGAAGGCAGGGAAGGGGATGTGGAACTGCTCGAGAAGCTCGCATACGAGATCAAGCAGACCGCCCTGTGCGGTCTGGGGAACACGGCGCCGAACCCGGTGCTTTCCACGATACGCTATTTCAAGGACGAGTACGAAGCCCATATAAAGGGAAGCTGCCCTGCGGCAAAATGCGAGGCTCTGATCGAATACTCCATAAACGACAACTGTACGGGCTGTACGCTCTGCGCGAGAAACTGTCCCGTTGACGCCATACAGATGAAACCATTTGAAAAACACGAGATAGACAGCGATATCTGCATCCGTTGCAACGCGTGCGCGGAAGTCTGCCCCGAAGACGCTGTGGACGTGGAGTAAAGATCATGATAAAACTTACAATTGACGGACAATCTGTTGAAGTGGAGGAGGGGGCATCGGTACTTGATGCCGCTTCCAAGCTGGGAATCGAAATCCCGACTCTGTGCTACAGGAAGGATCTCCCGCCGAACACATCGTGCATGGTCTGCGTAGTACAGGTAGAGGGCATGCCCCGCATGGTACCCTCATGTTCGATGCCCGCGGCCGAAGGAATGGTCGTGGACACCTGCAGCGACGCGGTGCTTGAAGCCAGGAGGACGAACCTGGAACTGCTCCTGAGCGACCATGTCGGCGACTGCGAAGCTCCCTGTCGGGTCGTGTGTCCGGCATCCATGGACATTCCGGAAATGCTCCGGAAGATACAGGACGGGGACTGGGATTCGGCATGTTACACGGCCAGGGAGAGTCTTGTTCTTCCGGGCACCCTGGGATATATATGTCCCGCGCCCTGCCAGAAGGCCTGCCGCCGTGCCCGGCACGACCAGACCCTTGCGATCCGGAATCTGCACCGTGCAGCCGCTGAGCGCTGCTCTTCTGTGCGGCTTCCTGAGAAGGCCGGAGGGTCCGGAAAGAAAGTTGCCGTGATAGGTGCAGGCCCCTCCGGTTTGTCGGCCGCTTTTTCTCTTTCACTGGCCGGACACAAATGCACGGTCTTCGACCTTAACGAAAAGGCGGGCGGGATGATACGCTATGCCGATGAGGAACTCCTGCCTGTTAACGTGCTCGACGCCGATCTTGATGCGCTGTCGGAGCTTGGAATAAACTACAGGTTCAGCGAGAAGATCGATGCTGAATCCTTTTCGAAACTGGTCGGGAAGTTCGACGCGGTTTTCCTCGGAACGGGATCCGAAGAAGACATCTCAGGGTTCGGACTGGAAATGAGCAAAACGGGTGTAAAAATCGACCGCGGGACATTCCAGACGTCCAGGGAAGCTGTCTTTGCCGCCGGCGGCGTAGTGAAGCCTATAAAAAAAGCCGCCGTCAAGGCTGTGGGCGACAGCGCAAAAGCCGCCGCCTCAATCGACGCGTATCTCACTGGCGGAAATCCCGGACTTCCCACCGAAGAAATCAACGTGCGAATGGGCAAGCTGGAGGAGGATGAAATGGGACTATTCCTGCGTGACGTCAACGAAAGCCCGGCCGAGATTCCCGGTGACGCCGACGAAATCCCCGAGGACGCCGTATGTTCCGCGGAAGCCAAAAGATGCCTGCACTGCGACTGTCGGGCGGCACGCGACTGCAGGCTGCGCGAGATATCCACATCCCTCAATGCTTCTACAAGCCGCTATAAGGTCGAACGTAAAAAGTTTGAACAGGACATCACGCATCCGGAAATCGTATTCGAGGTGGGAAAATGCATTGACTGCGGACTCTGCATACAGATAGCCCGGCGCGAATCCGAAAAGTACGGAAACACCTTCATCGGCAGAGGCTTCTCTGTCAAGGTCGGCCCGCCTTTCGGCAAGGAGATGGCAGAGGCGCTGGGATCCTCAGCGAAGGAATGCGTGGAGACTTGCCCTACAGGGGCTCTGAGCTTCAAGGACGAGTGATTTTTAGGGGGGGGCAAAAACTGCAATAAAGAATGGGAGGAGCTATGAAGAAGTTTTTTCTGCTGTGTGTGCTGGCGATATCTGCTGATTTCGCGATTTCACAGGTGCGGGAAGTCAAAGGGGAATACCGAATATCGAGTGTAACCTTGTATAGGACCCAGGCACTTACGGTCCGAGAGGTAGAGGTCCCTGATAATTCATCCGGAGAACTTGCCGTCGAGATATCAGACCTGCCGGCATCGATCGTTCCCGGCTCCCTTTTTGCATCGTCGGAGAAACTTAAGATAAGATCTGTCAGATATTTTACCGAAAAGATCCTGGTAGATCTGCCCGAAGACGAAATCGCAAATGCTGAAGACAGGATCAAGCAGATCAATGTCGCCAAAAAGACGCTGGAATCAAGAAGAGAACTGATTGAATCCAAAAGTGATTTCCTTTCACAGATCGAACTCCAATATGTTGCTAAACTAGGCCCCTCGGCTGTTGCCCTGGCAAAAGACGAGATACAAGTCTCGGGGTTTGACTTTAAATCGATCTCTGATATGACAGACTTTGTCTTCAAACAACGTGAGTTGCTGAGCGAAAAGAGCATCGAGTTTGATGAAGAAGGCAGGAAGCTGGATGAACAGCTTGAAAAAGAAAAGGAAAAACTTGAAGCTCTCAAACATGCTTCTCCTGAAAACGTTGCTACTGAGCTGAACGCCCAGGCTTCGCAAACAATCGAGAGAAACATGTCAAGAAAAGCAATCGTTTACCTAGCTAAAGAGGAAATGGGGCAGGCGACTTTTCAGCTCAGTTACCTGATTTGGGCCGCTTCCTGGAGCCCTGTATACAACATGCGGGTCACAGGCGAAGCCAAAGAGCTGAATGTCGAGTATCTCGCGCACGTGACGCAGACCAGCGGTGAAGACTGGAATGGAGTGTCTCTCTCCCTGTCTACGGCAACACCGAACATGAACGCCGAAATTCCTATTCTGGCGCCTCTGCGTGTAAAACTGCTGCCCACGGAAAACGTCGGACAAGTTGCTGGAAAGAAATATCTCCAGCATGAGAATCTCTCTGCCGCAGCTTGGAGGCATCAAACATCCAATATCTCTGATTTCCGGCAGGGCAAGCCAGGGAATATCGAGAAATCACAGCTCAAATTAAATATAGGAGCCAATGCTCTGCAGACAATAGAGTTCAGCAACAAAAAGAACATACTCCGGCGCTGGTATCAGGATCTGCGTAAAATGGAGCAGCAGATGGCCGTGGAATATATTATTCCCGGCACTGTGACTTTGTCTTCCCGCGATGACAGGCAGATGGTGCAGATTCTCAGCAAATCGCTAGAATGCAGTATGTACTACCAGGCGGTTCCGCTTCTCGGCGGATATGTTTCAAGGGGCATAACAGTGAGAAATACAATAGACCAACCACTGCTTGCGGGCGAATATTCCGCGTTCATCGACGGACAGTATGTCGGGCGTGGATACGTTCCGGTAACGGTGACCGGGCAGAATTTGAGACTTGGTTTCGGTATTGATCCTCAATTACGCTGCCGCAGAGAACTCCTTGACAAGGTTTCCAGCAAGTCCTGGGGCGAACGTACGGAGACATACAAGTATCAAATTGCACTTGACAATTTCAAGTCCAGGGACGTGGCAGTGAGGGTGCTGGACCGTGTTCCCGTAACAAAGGACAAAGGACTTCAAATCACACTTAAAGAAGGTAAAGACAAACTTTCCGATGATCCAGAATACAGGGAGCTTGATCTGCCAAAAGGTATTTTGCGGTGGGACATCAAACTTCCAGCCTCCAGTTCCGGGGCTAAATCTACCAGGTTCGATTATTCCTATGACTTGGAATTCGATTCAGACATGCAAATATCCGCCGAAGGCAGAGAGATTCAGGAGCGTATTGAGCAGGACATTATGGAGGTTAATTTCCGGAGGTGAATATCGACTGCGACTGGCTGAAATCCACAATGCTGTTGTTTTCGTCCATCGTGGTGGTCGAGGTCCATGTTACTTGCCCGATGATGCGCCCGTCCTTGTAGTCAAAATAGGTGATGTCGCGCAGATTCGTGGACATTGAGAAGTTTTTACTACAGAAAAGCGTCGCCACGGACTCCGTACTTTTCTGAAAAACACTCGTTTCTATCACGGCGCAGCGCTTTCCACCTAGCACTGCGAATCCCGCAAGGGTTGATTTTGCGTTAAGTCTTTCCGGAACGGTGTTTCTGCGCGAGAAGAGCGAGGATTCGACGTCAATTTCCATCTTCTCCCAGTATGTCCAGCTGTCCCCCGGTGTTACCGGAACTTCGGGGAAAATATGGGTCCGATTCCATTCCGTTACCTCGAATTTAGCCTTTGATGTGTTGTGTCTGCCGCTTACAAGCCGGATAATATTGCCCCTTTTGCCCATCTCGTATTCCCTGGCAATAGTCCCGCCGTCGCTTTCTATCGAGCCGCGGGCAGAGACGAGAATCGAATCCTTCTCTTTTCCCGGTCTGTAAAAGATTTTTCCGTTTTCCTCATACCTGAAACTCATCCCCTCGCCTCCCTCGACCTGAAAAAAAACTGTCCCGGTCCGCGTATAACTGCTTTTTCCGGAATCCGGAATATTGAAACGGAGCAGTATGCCTTCTTTTTCGGAAGGAAGAGCTTCGGCGTCTTTGAGATTGAGAACCTGCCTGTGGTCTTTGAATTCAACTTCTTTTTTGACAAGTTCCATGCCGGCGCATCCGGTTACAAGAAACGATATAAGTATGGCCAAACAGATGTGCGGATACGCGCAATGAGCCGTTTTCAGTCCGCGAATAAAGGATTTTAAAAGAGATTTTTTTTGCATAATAGGGTTTTCCAGCTACATTTTGTTCTTTCAGTATATCACTTTCTAATTTAAATTCAAGCCATGGACAGGACAGAGAAATGAGCAACGATCTGCAGGGACTGCTGGACAGAATACATGAAAAGGGCATAAAAGAGGCCGATTCCGAGAAGAAGAGCATTCTCGAAGCAGCCGAAAAAGAGGCGGCGCGAATAGTAGATGAAGCCGAAAAAAAGGCGGAGACCATAAAGAAGGACGCCGTGTCCGAAGCTGAAGTTACCGAAAACCGCGCGAAGGCGGCGATAAGCCAGGCCGCCAGGGACATGAAAATCGCTTTAAAGACCGACCTGCTGGACAGGCTTCAGGAAACTGTAAAAGAATGCATAGGCGAGGCGATGACTCCGCAGACAATGTCCGGGATTCTTATGGAAATGGTCAAAAGCTACAACGATAAAAACCGGGGCTCCGCACCCGGCATAGAGCTGATACTCGCCAAAAAAGACCTTGAGAAAGCGGAAAAGCTTTTTCGCGGATCACTTGTAGAGAACCTGAAAGGCAAGCCCGAACTGAGCCTCGGGCACGACCTTTCCGGCGGGCTGAAAATAGGCTTTAAAGGCGACGACATCTTTTTCGATTTTTCGGACGAAGCACTCTCCGAGGTCTTCTGCAACTATCTCGGCCCGAGGATCGCCTCGATCCTGGAGGAGCAGGAAGAAGGTAAGGAAAGTAAAAAAGAGTAGCCATCGAAGCATGCCTGAATACTATTATCTTGTAAGTTCGCTTCCAATGCCCTCATGGGGTGGAGAACCACCGTTGTCCGCGGGGGAGTTCATGGACTTATGCGAAGAGCATCTTGCCCCGGGAAAAAAGGACGCTCTCGAATCCGTTTCTCTCGTTCCGGACAAATGCGATCTTCGCGGAATCACTCATTCAATGTCAGAGTGGTATTCCTGGGAAACGAACCTCAGGAACGCCGTTGTCCACAATGCAGACACCCCGGACGGCCATGAGTGTGAAAAAAATGTGCGTCAGGAAAAGGACGCATTTTCCGAGATACTGAAGGGAGTCCAGGACGCCTTCGCCGCGGCAGACCCCATGAAACGGGAAAAGGCCCTTGACAGGATGAGATGGGACAAGGTCGATGGCTTGGAGTCGGGACACCAGTTCGATTTCGATAAACTCTGCCTCTACAAAATAAAGATCATGATACTCGAAAAATGGATGGGGCGGGAAAAGCGAAAGGGCGAGGATGTCCTCTCCTCCGCGCTCAATGAAATCTACGGAGCTGAAAAAAACATCCCCGGAAACGCACAGGAAATACAACAAAGTTGATGCTTTCTACTTAGCCAATTTTAAAACCGGCTCTATCGTATTTCGCGCATTTCAAGGGCATAAATAAATGTAAATTACGGAGTTGAAAATATGCTTGACAGCAATACTGGAAAGATAGTCGGCGTGAACGGCAACCTGCTGACCGTCGAGTTCGACACATACGTTACGCAAAACGAAGTAGCCTACGCGGTGATAGGCGCGGAGAGACTCAAGGCTGAGGTGATCCGGGTACGAGGGAAACGTGCCGACCTGCAGGTCTTCGAGGATACTCGCGGTATAAAGGTGGGCAACCAGATCGATTTCACGGACCAGCTCCTGGGCGTCGAACTTGGGCCCGGAATACTCACCGGGGTCTACGATGGCCTCCAGAACCCGCTGAACGATCTTGCCGAACAAACTGGGTTCTTTCTTAAAAGAGGGCTGTATCTGAAGGCTCTCGACCACGAGAAGGAGTGGGAATTCACTCCGGCTGTCAAGAAGGGCGAGAAGCTTATTGCCGGCGACAAGGTCGGTTCCGTGCCGGAAGGGATATTCGAACACTACATCATGCTGCCCTTCGGATTCAAAGAAATATGGGAAGTGACCGAAATCGCGGATAAAGGTGAATACAAGATTTCAGAGACTGTGGCAAAAGTCGTGAATGAAAAGGGCGAGGAACGCGAGATCACGATGGTACAGGAATGGCCGGTGAAAGTTCCTATCAACGCCTACAGGGAAAAAATCCTCCCGACCGAGCCGATGATAACCAGGCAGAGAATCATCGATACTTTCTTCCCCGTGTCTAGCGGCGGGACATTCTGTATCCCGGGACCTTTCGGAGCCGGCAAAACAGTCCTGCAACATGCACTGAGCCGTTACGCGGAAGCCGACATCGTGATCGTGGCAGCATGCGGTGAACGTGCGGGCGAAGTCGTTGAAATCCTGCGCGAATTCCCGCACCTGGAAGACCCGCAGACGGGACGCACTCTCATGGAACGTTCAGTGATAATATGCAATACAAGCTCAATGCCCGTGGCCGCACGCGAAGCCTCCGTATACACGGCCGTGACTATTGCCGAATACTACCGGCAGATGGGACTTAACGCGCTGCTGCTCGCGGATTCCACGTCAAGATGGGCTCAGGCGCTACGCGAGATGTCCGGGCGTCTCGAGGAAATCCCCGGCGAAGAGGCCTTTCCAGCGTACCTGGAATCACTTGTCGCCGGTTTCTACGAGCGCGCCGGCCTGGTGGAACTCAACGACGGCAAAAAAGGATCTGTCACTATCGGCGGCACGGTCAGCCCTGCCGGCGGGAACTTCGAGGAACCTGTGACCCAGGCTACGCTGAAGGTGGTCGGGGCATTCCTCGGCCTTTCAAGAGACAGGTCGAACGCAAGGCGTTTTCCCGCAATACATCCACTCGAGAGCTGGAGCAAATACCCGAGCATAGTCGAGCAGGAGCAGCTGGAGAAGGCGGTGGATTTCCTCAGGCGCGGCAACGAGGTCAACCAGATGATGAAAGTCGTAGGTGAAGAGGGAACACATATCAACGATTTCCAGGTGTACATCAAGAGCGAATTTCTCGATGCCGTGTATCTGCAGCAGAATACCTTCGATAAAGTCGACGCCGCAACTGACGACCTCCGTCAGAAATACGTCTTCAACAAAGTTCTGGGAACCATGGGAGCGGAATACGGTTTCGAATCAAAAGACGACGCCAGGCGCTTCTTCCAGGAAATGAGACAGCTCTTTATAGACTGGAACTACTCAGAATACGAAGGCGAGGAATTCAAGAAGCTGGAAAAACAGATAGACGAAAAAATCGCCGGTCAGACCGGAGGGGAAAAGCCTGAATCCAAACCGGGACCGGCCGAAAATGAACTTAATGAAGAAGAATAATTTGAACCGAGGTTGAATAAAATGCGGAAAGTTTACCACAGAATAATACAGATCGCCGGCAACGTTATAACCGTGGAGGCCGAAGACGTCGGATACGGCGAGCTTGCGGAGGTTACCAGCAGCAGGCAGAAATCGCTCGCCCAAGTGATACGCCTGCAGGACGAGAAGGTCTTTTTGCAGGTCTTCGCCGGCAGCCGAGGAATCTGCACCGGCGACGAGGTCAGATTTCTGGGCCATGAAATGAGGATATCCTCATCAAGAGATCTCCTCGGCAGGGTTTTTAACGGGGGAGGGGTGCCGCGCGACGGCAAGCCCCCCATTACCGACGACCTCATACAGATAGCGGGTCCATCGGTAAATCCCGCCAAACGTATCATCCCAAAAAATATGATACGGACCGGGATCCCGATGATCGACGTGTTCAACAGCCTTGTTGAATCCCAGAAACTCCCGATCTTCTCGGTCGCCGGTGAACCCTACAACCCGCTTCTCGCGAGAATCGCCATGCAGGCAGAAGTAGATGTCATCATTCTCGGCGGAATGGGGCTGAAATACGACGACTATCTGTTTTTCAGGAACAACCTTGACGAGCATGGCGCGCTTTCACGCTCGATAATGTTCGTGCATACGGCTTCCGACCCCGTCGTCGAATGCCTTCTGGTACCCGATATGTCCCTGGCGGTCGCCGAAGCCTACGCCCAGGAAGGATCAAAAGTACTTGTCCTTCTCTCTGATATGTCAAACTTCGCCGACGCCATGAAAGAGATTGCCATAACCATGGAACAGATCCCTTCAAACCGGGGATATCCCGGCGACCTTTACAGCCAGCTCGCCGCGCGCTATGAGAAAGCGGTGGATTTCGACGAAGCCGGTTCAATAACCATACTCGCGGTGACAACCATGCCCGGCGATGACGTGACTCACCCGATCCCCGATAATACAGGATACATCACGGAGGGGCAGTTCTATCTCCGGAACGGCAGAATAGAGCCTTTCGGTTCTCTCAGCAGACTCAAACAGCAGGTCAACGACACTACGAGACCCGACCACCGCTCCATTATGGATACGATGATCCGGCTATATGCGGATTTCCGCGAAACACGCGAAAAACAGGCAATGGGGTTCCAGATGTCAGGCTGGGACGAGAAGCTTCTGAAATACGGCGGAATGTTTGAGGGACGAATGATGGACCTTTCGGTCAATATCCCCCTTGAGGAAGCGCTCGACCTCGGTTGGCAGACCCTTTTCGAATGCTTTGAGAAATCCGAAACCGGAGTCAAATCCGAACTCCTTGACAAATACTGGCCGGAGTGATCCAATGACCGCAGGATGCAGGATGGAATCATGAGTTATAAAAATCTTGAAATATGGCAAATGCCAGGAGTGCTGAGTGTTGATATCCATAAGATGACTCTATGGGTAAAAACGAAGTAATCATGCGTCGTGTATTATGAGACTTGATTCTGAAAATAAAGTTTTTGAAAAATGCCGAAAATCAAACTGACAAAAAGCGAACTTAAAAAGCAAAGGGACGACCTGAAAAGGTTCACGCGCTTCCTGCCGACGCTTCAACTGAAGAAACAGCAGCTGCAACTTGAACTTCGCAGATGCACGGCGAAGATGAAGGAAATCCGCGACGCGGAAAGCGCTCAGCGCGGTCAGCTTGATGCATGGATAGCGCTGTTTGCTTCGCCGGGAACGGAAGAGAAGATATGCGGGATTCTGAGCCTGGATGAGGTCAGGTCAAGCATGCACAACATCGCGGGCGTGGACGTGCCCGTCTTCGAATCCGCTGAGTTCAGTATATCCGAATACGACTGTTTTATAGAGGAGTCGTGGATAAACGATGCGCTCAAAGTTGTAAAGGATCTCGCGGCGCGAAAAGCAGAACTCGATATCGTTTCGGAACAGCACAGACGCCTGCACCACGAACTGAGAGTGACGACGCAAAAGGTGAACCTTTTTGAAAAAGTGAAAATTCCCGAATGCAAGGAAAATATACGTGTCATCCGAATATATCTTGGGGATCAGGACACAGCAGCCGTGTGCCGTGCGAAAATCGCAAAATCAAAAATGCAGGATGCCGCCTGATGAAGAAAAACCGCTTGACGGTTTGTCTTTCTGTCCGAGGTCGGCAACTCCGCCCGGGACAAGGATAGACGACAGGAAACAGCTGAACGCCAAAAGATAGAAATTTAATCTGCAGGGCTAAGTAAATAATGATAGTTAAAATGAAAAAAACAGCGGTACTCTGCCTCCTGGAAGACAAGGAGGCGACCCTTGGAAAACTGAGGGAACTCGGCGTACTGCATGTTGAGTGCGATGACCCGCGCGAATCTTCCGACCGGGCCGAACTTGAAAAGAGGAAAACGGAAGTGGACCACGCCCTTGAAGTACTCTCCGGACTCGAATCCGAGGGGGAGGGCTCCGGGCAAATCGGGAAAGCTTCCAAAATGAAAGCCGCGGAGGCGGTTGACAGGATAAACAGGCTTTCCTCGGAAAACAACGACCTTGAAAAACACCTGAGACACCTGCGCGATGAACGGGAACAGCTTCTGCCCTGGGGGGATTTCTCCTTCAATGCAATCGATAAACTCCGGAAAAACGGCCTTTATGTTTACCTGTGCTCGGCCAATGAAATCCCGAAAATACCGGAGAACTCAACATTTGAAATCATTTCGCGGACGAAGTCGAGAGTCTTTTTCGCTCTGCTTTCGGAAAACGAAATCGATGAAAGCGAAATACCTGTTGTGCATCCTCCCAGAATTCCGCTTCGCCGGATTGAAAAGGAAATAGCCGAAACCAGAGACAAAATTTCCGAAAATCATGCTAAAATTGCGGAACTGACCCCCGAACACGAAAAGGTCGGACAATATGCCCTGGAAACAAATGAAAAACTTGAGTTCCTGAACAACCGCGACGCTATGACCGACACCGAACACATTACATACATACGCGGCTATGTCCCCGTCCCTGACGTCAAAAATCTCGAAAAAGCCGCGCTTGAAAACGGCTGGGCGCTGCATCTGACCGCGCCGGAAGAGGATGATAAACCTCCGACGCTGATAAAAGTCCCGAAGGTTTTTGAAATCGCTAAACCTATTTTCTCATTTATGGGTATCGCGCCAGGATACGATGAATGGGATATAAGCGTCTGTTTCCTCTTCTTTTTTACTCTGTTTTTCGGCATGATTGTAGGCGATGCCGGATACGGACTTGTCTTCCTTGCTTTGTCTCTCTACGCGAAATTTACCTTGAAAGGTGAAAAGACGCGCCGGCCGGTAAACCTGTTCATTGTCCTGAGCATAACCACGCTTGCATGGGGTATTCTTTCAGGAAATTATTTCGGAGTCACACCCGGATTTCTCCCGGAAATATTCCACGGAATCAAAGCTCTTACGGATCCAGCGGTCAAAGATGCCAATGTTCAGCTACTCTGCTTCCTGATAGCCGCCGTTCACCTCTCGCTTGCGCGCGCATGGAAAGCTATCATATATATCAACTCGAAAAAAGCGCTGGGCGAACTCGGCTGGATGATTCTTATATGGGGAAACTTCTTCACTGCGGTATCTCTGATCGTCACAGGCGAGACCATCCCCGAATTTGTCTTGTACGGATATGGAGTCGGCATATTTCTCATTTTGCTTTTCCATGTCAACTGGAAAGATATAGGAGAAATCCTGAACACGCCTTTCGGGCTCATCGGTAGTTTTGTCGATCTCCTGTCGTATATACGCCTGTTCGCTCTCGGGCTCTCGACGTATTATATTGCGAAAAGTTTCAACAGTATGGGTATGATGATCCTGGACGTCCAGCTTCCCAAAATATTTTTTCCTTTGCTGGTTATTGCCATGATACTTGTGCTTTTGTTCGGACATGTTCTGAATATCCTGATGGCAATGATTGCCGTCCTCGTACATGCTATCAGACTCAATACACTGGAATTTTCAAACCATATGGGCCTGCAGTGGGCGGGTATCATATATAGGCCGTTCAAAAAAACTAAAACAAAATCGAAAGAGGAGAGTTGAAATGGATTTAACAGTGATGAAAGCTTTAAGCCAGGCAGGTGCGTTCTCTGCGATAGCCCTTGCCGCGGTCGGGTCCGGACTCGGTTGCGGAGCCGCGGGCGCCGCTGCCGTGGGCGCGTGGAAAAAGTGCTATGCACAGAACAAGGCCGCTCCTTTCCAGCTCGCGATTTTCGCGGGCGCTCCGCTGACACAGACTATTTACGGTATGATCGTCATGTTTCTCATTAATAATAAGCTCGCTACGGAAGGCGTCGAAGTCTCGTGGCCGCTCTTCCTTATAATGGGTGTCGTGGGCGGTATCGGAATGGGTGTTTCGGCCTGGATGCAGGGCAGAGCCGGAGCCGGAGCATGTGACGCATTCGCGGATACCGGAAAAGGTTTTACAAACTATCTTATGGCGCTGGGAATCATAGAAACCGTCGCGATATTTGTTATGGCCTTTGCTATCGTACTGCTGGCTTCTGTATAAAGAGCCAATCTCAAAACTCTCCGTTGCCGCCTGCCTGTGCGTCGCCTGACTGCGAGCGTAGTCGCTCAGGCAGGCACGCAGACAGGCGCGGCCTGGCATTTCGGATGCGGTAACTGCTTTTTTCAGGAGTAAATTCCCCCATATACATATAAATTACATTTTGTAATTTTGAAAAACTAATATAACCTGTTAATAAACAGGCCATTAACCCTAAAATATAGATTTTTCATGAAATAACGGGGCTACCGGCACCCGGCTCTTGCCGGCAGCAAAGCTTTGCGTTCGCAAAGGAAAGGAAAAGTAAGACCATGAGAAAAGAGAGAACAAACGTTATCTGGTTCATTGTGGACCAGATGCGCGGGCAGGCG
>CAZGYO010000012.1:0-15275 GCA_964530455.1 uncultured Victivallales bacterium | reverse complement strand
GTGATATCACTGCTTGACATCTTCGAGGACGTATCCGGCACAGTCTACGCCGACCACATCCATCTCACTTTCTACGAAAGCGAAAACGACCCCTACGGCGTATCGCCCGGAAACCGGATCATGGCCGGAAAAATAGCCCTGCACCTCGAGAAGGAATGGGCGCTGAAAAGAAAAGATTCGGGGCCGGACAAGTCCAAATAATCCCAAGAGCCAGTTTCAGAATTCCGCGTGAATCGCGTTGAGCGCGCAGGAAACTCATGAAAAATCCGGGTTCGCATCCGCACCGCGCCAACTTTGTGAAACAGCCGGACTGGATCATGGGAAATCGCGATCCGAAGAAATAAGCAAAGAGTGCCCCGGTTTGACATTTCGTTATATGAGGCTATTTTAGTTGAGTCAATTCGCCCGCCAATTCCCGCGAACCGGGATAGGGCATGGCGCGAAAGCTGGGAAATGCGGATTCGCGCCGCTTCTGGATACGGCTGCCGTTGCATCTATTGTGAAATTGCGTCCCGCGGCATCCTCTGCTTTGACTTTCCGGGAGTCAATTCTCGAGACCCGAACTATGCGGTCGAACCACAATCACAAACAGACAAGGAAAATTTATGCAAACTGGAAATAAGCGCGCGGGTATCGGCCTGCAATCATCCCTGTACCGACCCCTCGGCGAATCCGATGTCAAGAGGATAGTGGACGACTCCATGCGGATTCTGAAGGAGTCCGGCATGCTCGTTTATTCGGAAAGAGCGCGTGAAGCCTTCAGAATGGCGGGGGCGGAAGTGGACGACGCCAGCTGCCGCTGCAGGCTTCCCCGGGCTCTGGTCGAGGATGCGGTTGACAGCAACCCGTCCTCGGTGACCCTGGCTTCCAGAGACGGTGAATACGACTGCGTCCTGGAAAAAAACCGCGTGCATTACGGCACCGGCGGTACGGCGATATACGTTCTGGATCCCGATACGGGCGAACGGCGTCCATCCACGGTTGCGGACGTTGTCCTGAACGCCAGGATGGTCCAGCAACTTGAGAATATCCATCTTTTCACCATCAATGTGTTTCCGAACGATGTCGATGAAAAGGACCATATAGACGTAAATCGCTTCTTCCACGCCCTGGACAACACGACAAAACATGTGATGGGAGGGATATATTCGCTGAACGGTTGCAAGGATGTGGTTGCGATGGCCGAAGATGCCGCCGGCGGCGAGGAAAAACTGAGGGACAACCCCTTCGTATCCTTCATAACCCTTATTATAAGCCCGTTCAAGATCGACGACACATACGGAGAAATGACCTGTTACCTTGCGGAAAAAGGACTTCCGGTAGTTGTCCCGACCGAACCGATATGCGGAACCACCGCCCCGATAACTCTGGCGGGAAATGTCCTCACACACGTTGCCGAGACACTCGGCGGAATCGCGCTGGTTCAGTCGGTCAACAAAGGGGCGCCCGGGATCTGCGGAAGTGTCGGCTCAATCACGAATCTGCACACCATGGACCACGTGGGCGGCGCGATAGAGCGGGCGATGATAAACGCCGCCGTCTCTCAGATCGCCCAGCACCTGGAGATTCCACTCTACTCGACCGCGGGCACTACCGATTCGAAGGCCGTGGACGCGCAGGCGGCCTACGAAAGCGCCATGTCGAGCCTTCTCGTGGCGATGAGCGGGGCAAACTACATACACGACATTGCCGGGCTCATGGAGACCGATTTAACCGTTTCATACGAGAAACTGGCAATGGACAACGAAATACTCGGTATGTGTCAACGTGTACTGCGCGGCATAGAGGTGGACGACAACACATTGGCCACCGATCTGATAATAGAAAAGGGGCCGGGAAAGGATTTTCTGACGGAAATGCATACGGTAGAATACATGCGCGACGAGTTTTACATGCCCGAACTGTCGAACCGGAAAAAACGTGAAATGCTTGTTAAAGACGACGACGCGCTGGGGCGCGCAACCGCGAAAGTCGCTAAAATACGCGGAAGTCGCGCGGAAAGCCTTCTGCCCGCGGAGATACGCGCGGGAATACTGGAAAAGTTCCCGCAGATAAAATCGTAGAGGACAGTTGACATAAAACGAAAAAGAGGAAACTACATTGGATACCAGACAACGTGAAGGAATTCTCGTAAAGCCTTATCAACGGCTTTCGGAAAAACAGATAAAGCAGATAGACTCGGTTTCCCGAAGGATACTGGAGGAACAGGGGCTGATGTGCTACAATGAACACGCGAGCCTTCTTTTCAGAGACAAAGGCGCCGCGGTCGAGGAAAAGTCGGATCACTGGCATGTCAAAGTTCCCTCCAGCCTTGTGGACAAGGCCCTGGAAACCGCGCCCTCGCGGATAGCCCTGGGCGCGCGCACGCCGGAAAACCGTCTTTTTCTCGATGCCGCCGAACCTCGGGTACGCTTCGGTAGCGGGTCCGAGACCAATATATGGCTGGATCTGAAATACGAAAACGGCAGCCCCGTCTTCACCCGACAGACCGGTTCCATCGAAAAGCTCCGCATTTCCGCACATCTCTGCGACCAGCTTGAGAATCTTGATTTTTTTATCCGCAACGTGAACATACAGGATCCTGAAGTCGACCAGGAAAACAAGGACGTCAACAAGTTTCTGGCCAGCCTGAACAATATCTCAAAACACGTGCAGGCGGGACTCACTGAGACGGAGCAGCTGGATAATGTTTTGAAAATGGGCGAGATAATCTCCGGCGGCGCGGAGGCTTTTAAGGAAAATCCCGTACTGTCGTTCATATGCTGCGCTGTTAAAAGCCCGCTGCAGCTAGTCGACGACACCGCGGAGACTTTCATGGCGATTTCCAGGCAGCGTGTTCCGGTAGTGATTTCAAGCTGTCCCATGGGCGGCGCCACAGGACCCTTCGACGAATTTGGCATGGTCTCTCTGATCAACGCGGAACTTCTCGCGGGCGTGACGCTCAACCAGATGACATCTCCCGGCGCGCCTATTCTCTACGGAGCCGTCCCGGTAAGAACGCGGCTCGACAATCTTAATGACATGTACGGGGCGCCGGAGTTCACGCACTACAATATCGACTGCGCGCAGATGGCGCGTTTCTACGGTGTTCCGTGCTACTCCACCGCAGGTGTAGGCGATACCGACAAGCCCGGAATACAGGCAACTGTCGAAAAGATGCTTACCCTGGAGTCCGTCCCGCGCGGCGGCGCGCAGTACATACACTACGCCTTCGGTCTTCTGGAAAGGACAAACACTTTCTCCCCGGAACAGGCTGTTATGGACGATGCGCATATCGGCATCATCAAACGGCTGCTTGCCGAACCTGACTTCAGCGGCGATGCCGAAGAGAAAATGATGGCCCTTACCAATGAAGTAATGCAGTCTTCTCACAAGACATTCATATACCACCTGCCCATCCCTTCAAGAGACCCGGTTTACGTCAAGTATCCGCTGGAAGACCAGGAACAAGGGGCGCTTAAAGCTGCTCACTGCCGTTTCAGGGAACTCTCGGAAAAACCGAGAAATCCTTTGCCGCGGGAAATTATTGACGAAGTGAAAGCGAAAGTGCCCGGCATACTGCCGCAGACACTGAACTAGCGCCCCAACCCGCAGGGCGAGAGCAGTAACTTACAGGCAAAATGTCAGCTCCGATTTATTATCGGGTGTTTTTGCTCATGTTTGACCCTCGTTATTTGTTTTTCAATGACTGAAAGGTATAGTAAAATATAGTTTTTCAAGTGCAAACAAAACATTTATTCAGTGGCAACCCTGCGGGCGAGGCCTTTCCGCGGTCATGCATTCCCTAAATCAACGATGAAGCCCGCTTCACCTTATGATTTAGAAAATACATGCCCATCGAAAATGCTCTCGGTAATAGCTGGGGCATTTACGGGTTGGGGCACTAGCTGAGAGGAAGAAAATCCATGAGCCAAAAGAACGACGCCGAAAACCAGATGCCCGCCTACAGCGAAGCGGTAAAAAGCGGACTGTACAACAAGACCTCGGGTCTAAGCGGAAAATACGACAACGTAAGACGGCTCTGGGAGGACGAGATAACCAGGCACTTTCTGAGACCGCACCTGCAGAAACTTATCGACCGTTGCCGCGAGTTACTGCGTCGGGTTCGGATACTGGACCTCGGTTGCGGAAGCGCGGATGGTTACGAACTGCTGGGCGGGATCCGCTACAGGGACCCCGGCCTGGAATCGGTGGAAGTCGATCTTCTCAGGCCGGATGTGCTGGGCAAGTACAAGGGTGTTGACCTGAACGAAGATCTGCTGGACCAAGCCAGGGAAATTTACGGGACCGAACCGAAAATGTCCTTTGCGCGGGGTAGCTTCACGGAAGGCCTGCCGCTGGACCAGGGCGAGGAACCCTACGATCTCTATTTTAGCTCATTCGGCACCTGCTCACATCACAACGACGACGAAACAATGATCAAGCTGCTGGTTGAAATAGCGGAACACGCGGAAAATTACAGCCTGGTCCAGTGTGACTGGCTCGGGCGGTATTCCTACGAGTGGCAGAATCTTTGGACCCACAATCTCGATGAAAACCGGAACATGGACTACGTGGTCTCCTACATCTATGACAAGGAAGAGCGCGAGGAGAAACGCGATTCACTGCAGCACCTGAACCTCCGCCTGATGAGCAGGGCCGAGGTCGAGAAGATAATCAAAGAGGCCGAAAAACGCAGCGGAGCCACGATTAGGCCGCTCTGTTTTTACGACCGATCGGTCTTTACGGGAAGACACATTGACACCGGCGAATACAACCCGAAGGAACAGCCGATACGCGCGGCGGTGAACTCGCTGCATGAGAGCGGGTTGAGGACGGATTTCTCCGCGCTTCTTTTCGATTATGTTCCAAAAGACGGCTTTGAATTTCTGAACCGGCACTACGAACACGTGCAGGCGTGCTGGAACTATCTGGTGAACTATACCGGGAAACTTCTCCACATCTACGATGTTGAATCCCGGGGTTTCCCTGAACCCCCTCCGCAACCGCCGAACACATGCCCCGAACCCCTGCTTGAAACCATCTACCGGATGCGCAAGGTGGTCGAAGGCACCGGCTGGTACCGGATGGGCCTGCCGAGAGAAAACATCATAGAACCACAGCTCGGATATGCCCTGAGATACCTGGTAACGGAACTTCAAAACGGACAGGGCTGCGGGCACGGGCTGGTTGCAATACTTGAAATAGACAAGAGCTGAAACAATGGAAGATGCCGACCTTAACAGATTCGATGCCGAATCAGTTGCCGCAAGGGCCGCGGAACTCGCGCCGTCCCTTGCCGCGGCTTCGACCGCGCAGAAAAATGCCGTACTTGAAAACATGGCGGAAAATCTCCGCGGCCGCGGCGGCGAGGTGCTTGATGCCAATAAAAAGGACCTGGCTGAAGCTGAAGATGCGGGAGTGCCGGAAAACGTCCTCAAGCGTCTTTCCTTCGGCGAAGCCAAGCTTGAATCCCGAATATCAAGCCTTCAAAAGATCGCCGCGCTGCCGGACCCGGTTGGACAGACTATACGCGGGTACCGAATGGACAACGGCATGTGGGCGGAGCGCGTCCGCGTCCCCCTCGGGGTCATTCTCATGATATACGAAGCACGCCCGCACGTAAGCATCAACGCCGGGGCTTTCTGCATCAAGTCAGGGAACACGGCGATTCTGCGCGGGGGCTCCGAAGCCGGCAACTGCAACGGGCTGATCGGGCGGCTCTGGGGCGATTCGCTTGAAACCGCCGGCCTTTCCGGCGACGCCATACAGATGATCTCCGGGTCACACGATGATGTAGGAAAACTTCTGCGGATGGACAAGCACATCAATCTTGTCATACCGCGGGGCGGGGAAAGATTGATAAAGGCGGTCGCCGACCAGTCAAGCATACCTGTGGTCAAACATTTTGCCGGTATCTGCAACGTATATGTCGACGCGGGCGCAGATCTCAAGACCGCCGGTGACATTGTGACGGACTCCAAGTGCCTGATGCCGGAAGTCTGCAACGCGGCCGAAACTTTACTTGTCTCCGAAAAACATCCCGATGCTGTCAGGAAACTCTGCGAAAGACTTGCGGAATGCGGCGTGCGGGTCAAAGGCTGCCCCGGAACACGCGAACTCGTGCCCGGGATCGAAGCCGCGGTCGAAGCTGACTGGGAAACAGAATACCTGGATATGGTCATATCCGTTAAGATCGTGGCAGACGTGTCCGAAGCGATTGACCATATCAACAAATACGGTTCTCACCATACAGACGCCATTGTAACCCCCGATGAAAAAGCGGCGGGACTTTTCCGCGCGCAGGTCGATTCGGGAGTCGTACTTGTAAATGCCTCCACGATGTTCTGCGACGGGGAGTCGCTCGGGATGGGAGCGGAGATAGGAATATCAACCGACAAGATACACGCGCGCGGCCCCATGGGCCTTGAAGAACTTACAAGTTACAAGTTTGTGCTCACCGGCAGCGGCAACATAATGGGCAATCCGGAGGCGCTTAAAAAGTTATGAGTTCAGAAACCACGCGCGAGGTATACAGGCATTTTATTTCCGAGTTCCACAGGGCAAGCGACTCCAGAAAGGAACGAAGAATCGGTTCCGAACTGAAATACCCTTTTGTCGACTCCAATGCCCGGGCGGTTCGCCCGGAACAGGTCGACAGCCTGTGGTCGCATCTGATCGAACAGGGCTGGTCACCGGACACGGATGAAGCAAGCGGCGCTGTAGTCGGCGCGCGTCTGCCCGGAGAAAGGAACGAGACGGTAGCTTCATGCGAAACCGGGTACTGCAAGACCGAGTTCTCGCTTGCGCACTCTGAAAATATTCATTCGCTCGACAAAACCAGGAACTCCGTAACCGGGGAACTTCGCCGATTCCTGCGCGACCGGGATCTGCATCTGCTCTGCTATGGCGCCCAGCCCCTCTCCCCGCCGTCTTCCGAACTTCTCATGAAAAAGATGCGCGCCGGTTTCTGGGACAAGGCGCTTCCATCGAATAACGTAATACCGAAGGGGAAAGGCGACGATGTTCACCTTTTCACTATTAACGCCTGCAGCCATGTGCATGTCAGCGCCTGCCCCGAAGAAGCGGTGCGTGCCGTAAATGTACTTAACGGCTTTGCCGGCGCTCAGCTCAGCCTCACGGCCAATTCACCCAGCCGTTTCGACTGGACGGAAGCGAAGCTCAAGTGCTTAAATGAAAAACTCTGGGACTGGTGGGAACCTGTCAGGGGCCGCGTAGGAATACCTGAGAAGCCTTTCGAAGACCTCGAGGATTACGTGTCCAGAATATGCTGCCTGCCGCCAATATATGTCAAACGTGACGGCGCCCCCGTGATACTGTGCCACGATCACCACGCATTTTCCGATTACCTTTCAGAGGATAAAGCGCTGGGACGGACTGTTGATGGCTGCGAGATCCGCGTCGAACCGGGCATGGAGGATGTTTCGACGCACAACTCGTGCTACTGGTACACGGCCAGAATATCAAGATATTTTACCGTCGAAAACCGCGTCTTCGACCAGCAGCCACCGGATGCCCAGCTGGCGCCGGCGGCTCTGACACTCGGGCTGGTTTGTGCCGCCGCCGAGGCATGGGAGGAACTTTCCTCATACGACTGGGCAGCGCTCAGAGAGATGCGCGAACTGGCATGCGCACACGGCATGGACTGGAATCTGGACGGTGTTTCCGCCTGTGACATAGCAGGGCGAATGCTTGAAATCGCCGAAAAAGGCCTTAAAGAACGGGACAACGGGGAGCAGGAATATCTGGCGCCATTTAAAAACAGGATTAGAGAATGCAGGTGCCCGGCCGACGATGCCGTCGACATCCCGGACTCGGACTGGCCTGGGCAACTTCTGGAGAAATATTCATTATGACACAGAACAAATCATCTCTTCTGCCGGAAATCAGCCTGAAAGATTATGTGACAATCGTGACAGGCGCGTCCTCCGGCATCGGCGCCGCCGTAAATACGGAATGGGCCGATCTGGCGGGAGCAGCGCTGCCCTGGGACGAGGATGAACGGCTACAGCCGCTTGACCTCGCGCAAATGGCTTTGCTCTGCGTAACCATGCCGAGGCGAGTACAGCTTGAACAGGTCGTTTTATGGCCGGTATGTGAGTCGACGGTATGATGATAGAATTCGACAGCGTAACCAAGGTGTTTCCCGGCGGGGTAAAGGCCGTGGACAACCTCTCATTGTCCGTCAAAGAAGGCGAGACCCTGGTCCTTCTCGGCACCAGCGGCAGCGGCAAAACTACGACAATGAAGATGGTCAACCGCCTCATTGAGCCCAGTTCCGGCCGAATATCAGTGAACGGCCGCGACGTTATGGAGCAAAATCCCATAAAACTCAGGCGAAGCATCGGTTACGCCATCCAGCATATCGGCCTTTTCCCACACATGACAATCGGCCAGAACATCGCGCTGGTACCCACAATGCTCAAATGGGAGCAACAGCGTAGGAATTCGCGAATCAAGGAACTTCTGAATCTCGTTGGCCTGGACCCGGCAGACTTCAGGGACCGTTACCCTAAGCAGTTGAGCGGCGGACAGAAACAGCGCATAGGAGTGGCCCGGGCGCTCGCGGCTGACCCTCCCGTAATACTCATGGACGAGCCGTTCGGCGCCCTGGATCCAATCACGCGCGAACAGTTGCAGAACGAGTTCCTGGAACTGGAGTCCGAAATACGCAAGACCATAATCTTTGTTACACACGATGTCTTCGAAGCAGTGAAAATGGGTGACCGCGTAGCCATACTGCATGAGGGAAGGCTCCAGCAACTCGCCGAACCGCGGAAGATCGTGGAAGAACCCGAAAACGAGTTCGTTGACGAGTTTCTGGGACAGCACAGGTTTCAGCTTTCACTGCTCACACAGCCACTGGGCGAGCTTGCCGACAAAGATGTCCGGGATGTCCCTAAAGGAGAAAAACCAGCCCTCAGTCCCAGGGACTCGCTGATCTCGGCACTCGATGCGTTCAAAAAAACCGGCAAAAACGAACTTGGCGTCGGCAGAGGCGACAGCCTTGCGGGTGTTCTCAGCAAAAAGCGCCTGCTTTCAAAGATATCAACCCTTCTCGGCGAAATGGAGGCCGCGTCGTGAATAGCCTGATACAATTTTTTGATAAACTCGGCATGGATATGCTCAGGTACACCTTCGAACATATCTTTCTGACCTTTCTGGGTATAAGCATCGCCGTGATAATTGCCGTACCACTCGGAATCTACCTGACACGAACCCGCTGGCCGATACTGGCTACAGCATGCCTGACCATGGCTGGCATCATACAGACTGTCCCCAGCCTCGCGCTGATAGCCTATATTGTCTTTTTCTTTATGCTGGCGAAGTTGCCGGTCATCGGAACCCTCCCCGGCATAGTTGCACTTGTCCTCTACGCGCTCCTTCCGATACTTCGCAACACATATACAGGAATCAGACAGGTCGACCCGACAATAATCGAGGTTGCGCGCGGAATGGGAATGACTGACCGCGACATACTTCTCAAAGTCGAACTGCCCCTTTCCCTGCCGGTAATAATGGCCGGTATCAGAATCGCAACGGTCTGGACAATCGGCATCGCCACGCTATGCGGGCTTATCGGCGCCGGAGGTCTCGGCGACCTTATATTCCGCGGACTTCGCAGCCTTCCGCGGACAGCTGACTATCTCCTCGCCGGAACCATCCCCGCAACCATACTTGCCCTGATCGCCGATGGTGGGCTCGGCCTGTTCGAAAAATGCCTGACTCCCCCGGGAATAAGAGACAGAGACGCGAATGATTGATTTTAGAGTCAGGCATGGTCATATCACCAAAAGGGGCAGCAAACTGGGACGAACAACGCTGATCCAGTGTGCCATGATCGCCAAACACTATAACCCATATCTCGATAACTACTATCAGTGCATCAAGGCTCGGAGAGTTTTGAAATTGGCTTAAAAAAATCTAAAAGAAGGAATCATATTATGTCTACTCGACAAAACCCGACGCGAATGCTTGTAACAATGGCATGTGTGGCCCTGGCTGCCGCTCTCTTCTCCTGCGACAGCTCCAAAACAGGCAAAGATAAGCTCAAACCCGCTTTTGACGCTGAATTCCTGACGAGGCCCGACGGGTATATCGGGCTTAAAAAACACTACGGATTAGAGTTTGCCGTCAAGCCCAGGCAGATGGATCCCGGCCTGATGTACCGGGCGATAGCGGACGGCGCCGTGGACGTCATCGACGCCTTTGCTACAGATGGAAGGATAGCAGCATACAAGCTTGTCGTGCTCGAGGACGACAAGGGATTCTTCCCGCCCTACTACGCCGCACCGCTTCTGCGCGCCGAAACTCATGAAAAATACCCGGAACTGGCAAAAGCGCTCAATTCGCTCGCCGGAAAGATATCCGATAAAAAGATGCAGGAACTCAACTACCAGGCGGACGAAAAAGGACTCAAGGCCGAGGAAATCGCACGCAAGTTCCTGGTCGACCGGGGAATGATCGAACAGGACGCCAAACCTGGCGACGGTTCGGCGGGAACCGTGGCCGTCGGCAGCAAACACTTTACCGAACAGGAAATCCTCGGTCAGCTAATGTCGATACTCATAGAGACAAAGACCGACCTTAAAGTGAAAAGGAAGCTGAATCTAGGCGGGACAATGATATGCTTCAACGCCCTGAAATCAGGCGATCTTGATGTCTACGCCGAATATACCGGAACGGGACTGGTCAACATCCTGGAACGAAAACTTATCGCCAATCCCGATGAAGTGTACAGGGCCGTAAATGACGACTTCAAAAAGAAATTCAAGCTCGTCTGGCTGGAACCCTTCGGGTTCAACAATACATACACCATCACAATGCGCAGAGACCACGCCGAAAAACTCGGGATCGAATGTATCTCCGACCTGGCCGAACATGTCTCCGGGAAATAAAACCTTGGCCGATAAGCAGTCAAAATATATTTTTATGTTGGCTGATCGACGAGGTGAGCGCCTGATGGCGCGAATGATCCCGTTCGTTGTCGTTGTCAGTGAGGCAGTAGCCGAACGGTTGTCGTAATCCTAATCGGCTCCCCAGATCCGGAACGCTAAACGCCGGAACGAGAAGCGACAACGACAGCGATAGCGACAACGACAACGACAACGAAAAAGGCAAGACACGGGAGCCAAGCAGTCGTGTACCCTTCCCGCCTGAGTACAGTCGGGCAGGCCACACCGCAGGTGATCGTAGCGTTAGCCACAAAATACTCAAATTTGCATTTTCCCCGTCTGCAAGATATTTTAACCTTATGTCAAAATTTCATGCCAGATAAAGGAGGACTCTTACCTATAACGAACGCCTGTCAGACGAATCCCCCATAGGGGAATTCCTGACTGCCGAGGAAGTCGGGGTCATAGCCACTGCTATTGAATCTCTTGGTCATGACCTGGCTCTCCTGGAGGCTTCCGGCCCGTCGGACACATTTGTCGAAAAACTGCTCGGATCCCGAAAAGCTTATTGAGAGTCTGCTGAGGGAGTTCCCGGAGGGACTTGATGTCGAAGAGTTCATACCGGGACGCGAATTCACTGTCCCCCTGCTGGAAGAGTTCCCGGGTAGATTCATTATGATAATTATTTCCGCCGCCAGATGATACGGGTTGTCGACCGCAAACAAAGCGCCTGCCCGGAAAAAAACAGACAAGGAACGGCCTACCGCCCGCGAACTGGGCATTTCAGTAGGCCGGTTTCAGCCCGGAAACAACAACTCCATAACTGATGTTAAGGGTGTCAAGGTAGGACACATCACGCAATCTTACTGTCGATGGTCGGGTGGTGGGCCGGGAGCTGGACAAGCTATATCCATACGAGGGGCGGAGAAGAAACAATTACGGCTCGGCGATAGTCATTGTCGCCACGGATGCGCCTATGCTGACTCCGCAGTTGAACCGCCTGGCCAAAAGAGCCGCTCTGGGGCTCGGTCGGGTGGGATCGCACGCAGCCTCCACAAGCGGTGAGATCATCATGGCCTTCAGCACTGGAAACAGAGTACAGAGACGGATAAAAGCCAAAAGCCGTATCCTGAATTTAAGTTGCGTCTCCGAAGAACAGATAAACCCTCTCTACGAAGCCGTCATAGAAGCCACAGAGGAAAGCGTGTTGAACGCTATATTCTGCAGCCCCGGCCAAACTGGTCGAAAAGGACGCTACGCCCCGCCTGTTCCGGCTGAAAAGATTCTTGAACTCCTGAACTGATATGCTCTGGCTGGGGTGCGCCCCAAGCTTCTTATCTGCCCTTGCGTTTCCTCGCATTTTCGGAGAGTAGTTTTTTTCGCAACCGGATGGATTCTGGCGTTACCTCTACGAGTTCGTCATCGTTGATGAAGCTGATACTGTCTTCAAGGCTTAGCTGCGTCCGGGGAATAAGAATAACGTTTTCATCGGAACCCGATGCCCGAATATTGGTAAGTTGCTTTCCTTTAGCCGGGTTGACGGTGAGGTCGCCGCTGCGTGAGCATTCGCCGATGATTTGTCCTTCGTAGAATTTTAATCCGGGTTCAATGAAAAGTTCGCCGCGATTCTGGAGATTGAAGAGTGCATATGCAACGGAAACTCCTTTGCACATGGCAATCATTACGCCGCTGGAACGGTGTTCGATGTTGCCGCCATGCAGTCCGTATTCAGCGAAGACGTAATTCATAACGCCCATACCTTTGGTATCGCTCATGAATTCACTTTTATACCCGAGGAGACCGCGGGTGGGAATGCGGAAAAGAATTCTGGTCATGCCGTTTTCGCTTTCCATTTCGAGCATGATGCCTTTTCGCAGACCTATTTTTTTGATTACCACACCGACATATTCGTCGCCTACATCGATAGTCAGCTTCTCATAGGGCTCGGTCGTTTTGCCGTTTTCTTCACGGAAAATAACCTGGGGCCTGGTGACCTGGAACTCGTATCCTTCCCGCCGCATCTTCTCAATTAGAATGGAAAGATGGAGTTCTCCGCGTCCGGAAACCTTGTGCCCGGCGCCGGTGCCGAGTTCCTGAATTTGGAGTGCAACGTCGGCGAGGGTTTCGCGTTCGAGACGTTCCTTGAGTTGAGTGGAGGTGACGAACTGCCCTTCGGTTCCCGCGAACGGCGAATCGTTGGGGATAAAGTTCATGGAGATGGTCGGAGGATCAATTTCAATTGCCGGCAGGAGGCGGGGACTGTCCGGATCGGTTAATGTTTCACCGATAGTCAGGTCGTTCATCCCGGCGACCGCGACAATATAGCCGGCGACCGCCTCGTCGAGTTCAACTTTTCGATCAAGCTCAAAGCCGTAAATTTTAGTAATCCGCGCTGGTTTCAGTTCGCCGTTTCGTTTGGCAACGGCAACATTGCGGTTCATAACCAGTTTGCCGGAGCTGATTTTTCCGATTCCCAGGCGGCCCAGGTATGGAGAGTAGTCAATACTGCTGATGAGCATCTGCAAAGGGGCTTCGACATTACCGTCCGGGGGCGGAACCTTATCAACGATCATTTCGAGTATCGGTAGCATATTGCTGTCAGGAGCATCCGGTTCGATCCGGGCATAACCGTCCTTTGCCGAGCAGTAGATGACCGGAAAGTCCAGTAGATGATCCGGAGCATTGAGTTTGACGAAAAGATCGAAGACCTGATCCAGCACCCATGACGGTCGCGCGGCAGGCTTGTCTATTTTATTTATGATGACGAGAATAGGCAGTTGCTGTTGGAGCGCTTTTTTGAGAACGAAATAGGTTTGCGGCATAGGGCCTTCCTGGGCATCGACCAGAAGCAGCGCGGCATCGGCCATTTGCAGAACACGTTCGACCTGGCCTCCGAAATCGGCGTGTCCGGGGGTGTCGATGATGTTTATTTTATGATCTCGAAAAATCAGGGCGCCGTTTTTTGAAGAGATGGTGATACCGCGTTCGCGCTCCAGATCCATGGAATCCATCAGCCGTTCCCGTACCTGCTGGTTTGAGCGGAACATTCCACCTTGCTTGAACAACTCGTCGACCAGTGTGGTTTTGCCGTGGTCGACATGTGCGATAATCGCAATATTCCTGATTTTCTGCTGATCGGTCATGGGTCGATTCTTTTGTATTTGCTTTGGACGGGCTGCAAGATGATGCCTGAAAGCGAAAATACAAGTGATTATTCTTTGAGCCAGTTTCAAAACTCCGCGCGGCCACACGGAGAGTTTTGAGATTGGCTCTCAGTATAATGTATTTATAGGGGCAGACCCTGAAATGCAATGAAGAATGAGGATGGTCGGAATGTTCCTGTGATCGAAAATGCGAGCAGAAATCTGCCGGCCTGAGCAGCCGTAGCTGTATTAACCTGTACTAACCTGAAAAAATCAAAGCTTTCTGCTGATTGATGAAGATGCGTTTTTCACCTTTCCGTAGAGAACAACTCCGGCGCCGGTCAGCACGATCGACGGGATAAGAATATAGAGGGCGCCGATCCATGCGAGAATCCTGCCGGCCAGAGAGATGCTGTCCACGTCTTCAGCCGCCATCTGTACCGTTACCAGAACGAGACCTGCCGGAAGCAGAACGGCTCCCAGGGCCGCAAGCATAACCAGAAACGATAAAACACAGATCCCGCAGTAAAACTTCACCGACGCCCCGGGAAGACTCTCTGTAAAGCTGAGAATCTTCCCGCGTATATCACTCAGGACTATACCGAGGGCCGACCCGGCAATGGAAACAAGCCGGGACTTAAAACCCGCAAAGAGTTCCATAATCTATGTCCGTTCAGGATTTCCTGCCGAGAAGGATACCGAGCAAAAGCCCGGCGGCCGCGGCGCCCGCTATGTAGTGGTATGGTTTGCTGTGGACGTTTTCATCCAGTTGTGCGCCGAACTCCTTGACTTTCTCCACCGACTTTTCCTTCACTTCGGCGATTCTCGTCGCTACCTGCGTGGAGCTGAGGGCCTTTTTTACTTGCGCGTAGTCTTCGCTGAGAGAAAGCCTGGCATCGCTTCCCATTTCCTTGATTGCTTCGTTGGCATCCTTCAGCGATTTGTTGAGTTTTTCGTTGCCTTGTGTTTCTTTAGCCATGATCTTTACTCCATTCTTAATTAATTGTTTTTCCCCCTGAGCCGATTTCAAATCCGGCTCCATTTACCATGTCCCGACTCAAACTACACGGCGGATGGGCGGATTTCAAGGTGTTCCGGGAAAATAATCGATATTCCGGCTTCCACTGTGGTCGGGTTGTGTTAAACAGTTGATAATTAAGATGTTGATTTTTTATAAACGGGCTTTTTTATCATTAGGAACGATTTTTGGTAACCGTTAAGCTGGGGGGTTTTGTGG
>CAZGYO010000011.1:0-15358 GCA_964530455.1 uncultured Victivallales bacterium | reverse complement strand
TTACAATGCGTTTATCGCGAATCGACGAGTGCCGGATTTCCTGCCTGAGCGCCGTCGAGTCCAGGTATTTCTTGAAAAATTCTACGTCCGGAAGTTCCGGCATGATATCTCCCCGTTGCTTCTTTCATTTGTGCCCGAACGCCTTGGCAACTTTTCGACCGTCAGCGCGTTGACTATGTCTCTGCCGCCGAGCCATCCGCGTCGATCCCCGGCAACTGAACTCTCCATCACGCGTGGCATCTCTTCTCAGGTTTCCACGGATCAGCGGCAGCGGTCTGCTTGAGAAGTTCCTTCGTCAGTTCATTTCTTTTCTCCCGATAAGCGGGGTTCTCAAAAAGATTGACCTGCTGATTCGGGTCTTTATCCATGTCATACATCATACCGAACTCACAGTTGAAGAAATATGCAAGCATCCACTTACCGCTGCGTATAAACCTGACGCGCTCGTCAGAGCTGGCATCATCGAATTCGGCATAGGCGGCAGTGCGGACAGTTTTCTTTTCACCGGTCAGGACCGGTTTCTGGGAAACTCCCTGAACTTCCGCCGGGATATCAACCCCTGCCAGGTCAAGAAGGGTGGGCATCAGGTCGACCGTGCTGTGCAGCGCTTCAGTCTTTCCCCTGTTTTTCCGCCCGGGGATCCGCCAGACCGTGGGAACACGCCACTCTCCGTCATACGGGATCAGAGCCTTGCGGAGCATTCCGTGATCGCCCATGTAATCCCCGTGATCCGAAAGAAATACGATGACGGTATCCTCTTTCAGGCCCCGGTCTTCGAGTTCGGAAACCACGCGTCCAATGTTGTGATCAACCATGGATATCATGCCGTAAGTTTTGGCAACGACCTCCCGCAGCGCCCCGGGTTCAGGCATGTGTCTTTTCCTGAACTGCCGCAGTTTCCCGGGAAAGATTTCGTCACCTTCGTCAGGCGCGGGTTCGAATGCGATCGCTTCCGGGTCGTACATGTCGAACCACGGCGCAGGCGGTGAAAACGGATGATGGGGATCGGGAAAGGAACACCAGATGAAAAACGGTTTATCCTCATCGCGTTTCTTGAGGAATTCTATCGTCTTGTCGGCAATGGCGCTGTTGTAATGAAGCTGCTCGGGGACCGAAGCACAGAATACTTCCTCGGCAACATAATTGGACTCCCGCGCTTCCTCTCTGGTATACCCCTTCCACATGCCGGGATGCTTCTCTTCGAGCTCGCGCCGGTGATGCCCGAAGTTGTAATGGCCGTGCCCGCCCACATAAAAGACCTCCTGCAGCCCGTGGTACGGAAGCGGCATTGGAGCGGTTCCATCCCGGTTCCAGTATTCGGTCGACTCGCACTTCTCATAATCCGGCACATCCCTGTCGGCTTCGATCCCGAACGGAGCAAGATGAAGCTTGCCCGATGAAAAGGTCTGATACCCGGCGGCCGCCAGGACTTTCGGCAGCGTGACCGAATCCGGGGGGAGCGAATTGCCGTTCTCCCGCAATCCATGCGACTTGGGATACTGCCCCGTGAACATGCATGCCCGGTTCGGGCCGCATACCGGATTGGCCGTATAGCTCTTTGTAAACATCAGACCCTCATCGGCAAGTTTGTCGATATTGGGTGTCTTCAAATCGGGATTGCCCGCACATCCCAGATGATCGGGATGATGCTGATCTGTAACCAGACATAAAATGTTGAGCTTATCGCTTTTCATTCCGGAGCCTGTAAGGACAGGGCCTTGTGTGCTATGTCACGGCGGTAGAAACAATCTTTCCAGCAGATCTCTTCAACACCGGCATAGGTATTATGCACGGCCTTTTTGATATCTTCGCCGAGGGCGGTCACTCCAAGCACTCTTCCGCCGGAATTGACGAGCGCTCCGCCGCGCTTCTGCGTTCCCGCATGGAACACGAGCGCGCCTGTCGCCTCCGCGCTTTCGATGCCTTTTATCTCGAAACCTTTTTCGTATGATCCCGGATACCCCCCGGAAGCCATAACCACGCAGACGGCGGGCTCGGCTGTCCAGTCCAGCTCCGCCCCCTCCAGTTCGCCGGTTGCCGTAAGAAGCATGATTTCGGCAAGGTCGCCGCGCAATCTAGGCAGGACAGCCTGTGTTTCCGGGTCCCCGAAACGGACATTGAACTCAAGCACTTTCGGCCCGGACTCGCAGACCATTATCCCGGCATAGATTATTCCCCGGTACTCCATTTTCTCTGTTTTCACGCCTTTCAAAAATCTCTGAAGAACCTCCTCTTCCACCTTTTTCATAAGTCCGCCGCCAACTATCGGCGCCGGAGAATACGCGCCCATGCCACCGGTGTTCGGGCCGGTATCGTTTTCTCCAACCCGCTTGTGATCCTGGGAACTGGCCAGGGGAATCACTGTCTTCCCGTCGCACAGCGCCAGGATAGACGCCTCTTCCCCCTTTAAAAGCTCCTCGACAAGTACTACGCGGCCCGCGTCTCCGAAGGCTCCCGCGAAACAGGTGTCAATCGCCTGAAGCGCCTCCTTCTCCGTCTGCGCCACAAAGACACCTTTGCCGGCGGCCAGTCCGTCGGCCTTTACGACAATCCCGTCAACGTCCTTTTTGAATTCCCCGACAACAGCCTCCCTTGCCGCTTCAGGTTCCTTGAAAACCTGCGCCCTGGCCGTCGGAATTCCGTAACGCCGCATGAACTCTTTCGAAAAAACCTTGCTGCCCTCAAGCGTCGCGGCCGCTTTCGCGGGACCGAATACAGGGATGCCGCGGCCGCTTATCATATCGGCAAGACCCTCGCAAAGAGGAGCTTCGGGGCCAATAACTGCCAGATCAATCCCCTT
This sequence comes from uncultured Victivallales bacterium, assembly GCA_964530455.1. Classification (GTDB taxonomy): domain Bacteria; phylum Verrucomicrobiota; class Lentisphaeria; order Victivallales; family CAZGYO01; genus CAZGYO01. The sequence continues at coordinate 12,558 of CAZGYO010000011.1, read as the reverse complement.
CTCATTTGCGAAATCCGCAAGCCTTTCAAGCTCGCCCACAGTGATATCAACATTTTCCGCGATTTCCGCCGTCCCCGCGTTTCCCGGCGCGCAATAGAGTTTCTCAACCTGGGGGCTTTGGTCCAGTTTCCAGCATATGGCGTGTTCGCGCCCCCCGCTTCCGACTACAAGAACTTTCACTCTTTAAACCCTTTTCCTTGGAATATTACTCAAGCTGACCGTTTCAGGCAGCCATTCACACCTAAACTACAACACCAAAACACCGATTCAAATTCGGCCCGGAACAAAATCCTGACGCAGACATTCCGCCATGGGCCGGGATCGAAATCGCTATCGGGATAGAAATCGACGCAGTAGGAAGCATGCCGGGAAGTCCGGGCCCTGACCTGTATTTTTTAACCTAAAACTTTTTCCACTAGCATCCCATAGATGTTCGCATTCGTTTTTTTCACCACGAAGGACACGAAGAGCACGAAGGATGAAATTTGACGAGCTGTCGAACCGGGTGATTGGCTGTGCGATCGAGGCTTGACGTTTACCGAGCCAATTTCAAAACTCTCCGTGGCCGCTCAAGGGGGTTGGGGCGGAGTTTTGAAACCGGCTCCCATGATGACTTTTCCTTCGTTCTCATTCATACTTTGCGATCTTTGCGCCTTTGCGAGAGTCATTTCTGTTGAATGCCTTGACATTCCGCTACAGGGCCTCTTAATTATCCATATTCGAAAAGCTTCTGAAAGAACCGGATCTTTTTCGAATCTGTGCGCAAATAATTGGAGCGAGCTTATAATAGCCACTGTATAAAGGGACAGCTTTTGTTCGGCAATGAAAATCACAAGCTTTTGGTTTTATGCGGGATGACACCCGCAGTCCTTACCGAATCCGTATATTGCCTTGTCAGAGAGGGGCAAACCCCGGAGGAGGTTGTGGCCATTACCACAACGGATGGCCGGGAAAGAATACAACAGGAGCTTTTTGATTCTGAAATATGGTTGAATTTTCTTGCCGATCTTGAAAAAACATTTTCTTTCCATCCCCCCGCATTCGGTCTCGCGGATTACCATATCCGGGTAATGCCGTCACCTGACCATTCTGAAAATATGTCGGATGTCAGACGTAACGATGAAATTGCTGCATGTGCTGACTTCATTCTAAGCATAATCCGGCAATTCACCGAAAACCCCGACTGCAAGTTGAGCTTATGTATTACTGGAGGGCGCAAATCGATGAGCGCCATTGCGGCGCTTTCCCTGAGCCTCCTTGGAAGGGAATGCGACCGACTCTGCCATGTTCTAGTCTCTCCACCTTTTGACAATCCTGCTCTGAAACCGAAATATTATTATCCTCCCGCACGAAAAACCGCATTCACCTTCGAAGGAACGGAATATACCGCTAATGCCGAGGATCTCTGCCTTGGATATATTCCTTATGTGAGATTGCGTGATATTTTCCAGTCTTCCTGGAACCGGATTGCCGGAGGGTACATGGATACCGTCAAGACAGCCTCGGGCGCCCTGGAATCAAATATTGTCGCGCCAACACTCAAAATAAAACCCGACAAGAGTTCTCTGGAAATAGGAAAGCATCGCATAGATATGAGCGTCCCCGAATATATTCTATACTGGATGCTTGCACACCGCAGGAAAAAGGGACTTCCACCAGTATATGGCCAGGACAACTTGTTGGAGGAATTCAAAGCTTTTTCCGGTTATATATCCAGAGCGGATATGCCGGAAATCATCAACTACGGAGAAAAGCTTCTTTATTCCAAAAACGAGGAGGATATGCGCAAGCATGTCCACGGGCTGGCTTCGAAAATCAGAAAAGCCCTGCAAGGTGAGTCGAAGAAGGTTAAACTTTGCCTTCCCACGGAAAAAAGGGGGGTATATGGGCTTGCGCTTCCTCCAGAGAGAATATGCTGCCCGTCGCCGACGTCATATGACGTCAAGAAAATGGATGCAGGTAAAAACTGATATAAGATATGCCTGATAAAACAAAAAATTTTTCAACACACGTAATTTTTATTTCAGGACAGGCTGTTCCGAATGTGACGCCGGTTATGGACGATGAGTTCCGTCCCGGCAAGATAGTCTTATGCACAAGCAACGCAATGAAGGGGAGAGGAGAAATGCTGGCAAAATTTTTCGATTCAAAGGGCATTAAGACAGAGATTGCCCCTCTCGGCGATGCATATGATCTTAACGAGCTCCAGGAACGGATGCTTGAAATTGCCGGTTGTTTCGAAAAGCCCGGGGAGGTTGGAATAAATTTGACGGGAGGAACCAAGCTAATGACCATAGCTGCACAGATGGTATTCCGAGATAACGGATTCACGTGTTTCTATGTTATTCCTGAAAGGGATCAGCTTTTACTATTGGACAGCCATATCACCGAACCACGCAACCTCACAAACAAGATTCGCCTGGATGACTATTTAGAGATTCATGGATATACGGTAAAATCCATAAAACGTCCTCAGCTTGGAAAGGGGAGGCATGCCTTGTTTGCCTCATTCAGAGAACAATACAGTCTGTTCGAGAAGCGTGTCGGGACACTGAACTACCTGGCATCCAAATCTGAGGAGACCTCGTCCCTCAAGGTAAAGGAAGAAGTACCAGAAAAAGTTTGGCCCTTGCTGGATTTATTTTGCCGGATCGGAGCAATCTCCTATTATGATGACAGAAAGATCGAGTTCGAAAGCGAATCCTCTCGGGATTACTGCAAGGGGCTTTGGCTTGAAGAATATGCATACTGGCACCTGGAACAAATTTCTCTGGAAACAGGAATTCAGGACATCGCCTGCTCGATAGAAATCGAAACCGCATCACATATTCCGAATGAAATCGATGTTGCGTTTCTACACGAGAACAACCTGTACATAGTGGAGTGCAAAACTTCCGACATGGGCGCTACGGGCACGAATGCTATTTACAAACTGGATACGATAAAAGGATATATGGGCCTGTGCTCCAAGTCTGTTATTGTATCGTTGAAGCCATTGGCGCCCTACGACAAAAGAAGGGCCGAGGAGTTAAAGATCAAAACCCTAGAGGGGGCGGCATTGAAAAATCTTGGAAAGCACTTTATGAGTATGATGCGTCCCGGGGAACGATAAAGCTAATTTTTCAAACCACATATGAGGAGACAGAAAGTGAGTGAAATGAATTTGGAATCAAGTGATTTCTGGAAAAGGAAGCTTATGGCGTTTCTCCATGATCCGCCGCACAAACCGCTGGATTTCAGTCAGGAACACGAGAAGGATGCCAGATCCATACTCCGTGCAGCACTGCCGGGGCACGACGATGACTGGTTCCGGGAAATTGTGAATTCGGTCAAGGACGCTGACCACTACGCCGCCGCCGCCGACCGTTTTTGTTTTCCGAAAGGTGCTGCACGTGCGGAGTTCAACGGAAGAACCGGCTCGACGTTCAGACACCCGCTCGGCGGTGCGGAATTCACTATTGATAACTTGCCCACAACCGGTCTTGCCTTAGAGTGGTTGCAGAACGCCTTCGGCGGTATCAAAGTCGACGAGAACGCGGAAGAATCGGAACAGTGGCGTCAGCGTTTTTTTCTCTACTGGCGCCGTTTTCTTGAACAGACGGTTCTCCAGGGCGGTGGATCCAGAAACCTTGCATACTACCCGGCTGATACACGTATTCCCGACCACACTATCTGGAATCACATGAATGTGGCATCCGCCCTGGAAGGCTGCCGCGAAAACGGTACCATCAAACCCGCGTTTCTTATTTTCCAGCTAGGCCCGGTGCAGGATTTTATTGCTGCTGCCCGTTCAACCAGAGACCTGTGGAGCGGCAGCTATCTGCTCGCCTATCTTACGGCAAGCGCAATTAAGGCGGTAACTGACCTCATCGGCCCGGACTCGATTATCTTTCCTGCCCTCCGAGGTCAGGGCGTTTTCGATATTCTTCATCAACAGGGGATTTATTCGACTATCGAATATCAGACAGGCGACGACGAACAGTTCGATACTCTTTGGCATCGTATGTATGAGGAACGGGATGAGCCTGCGCTCAAACGCCTGCTCAGCCCGACGCTCCCTAATCGCTTCGTTGCGCTTGTTCCGAAGTCAGATGCGGAAGCGCTGGGACAAAAGGCGGAAAGCGCCATTTATGCTGCGCTCGGAGAAATCTCCGAGGCCTGTTTCAAACACTTTGCGGAACTCGCAGAAGAGGCAGGGGCAGGAGACGGCTTGAAAGAGGCTATGAAGCACCGCTGGAACAAGCAGATCGAGCTCTTCCCGCAGATCACCTGGGCGGCAACACCCTGGCGCCATGATATCGACCAGGCAATTAAGGATTTCGCCAAATTGCCGGTGAATCTCAAAGCCGAGGGCGATAACGGATGGACTCCGCACAAGCTTATGCAGGCTTATCGGGAAATCGAGAAAGCGACCAGCAAGTACAAGGAAAACGCCGGGCTGATCTGGATGGTAAACTACCACCGCGCGGAGTTCGCACTCTCCGCCCGCCGAAACACCCGCGATTTCAAGCAGTTCACCACCGATGGCACCCAGGCCGGCGCCCCCAAAGATGCGCTCACTGGCAAAGAAGAAATTATCGGAGATAAAAAACTGTGGGACAAGGAAAACGGCCTTGCCTCGCTGGATGATTCACCATTCAAAGCCAATGAAGGCCCGTACGGCGCGATTAGCATCATCAAACGTCTTTGGTGGCGCGAGGAAACCGGGTATTTTCCCGAAAAACTAAAAATTAACACGAAGAAAATCAAACGCGTCATGTCTGTCGAATCGGTTGCGGACATCGCTGCTTTCAATAATGCCGGCCGAAGCGGGAAAGAGAAGGATCGGGACGGTGAATTGAAACCCAAAAATCCTTACGTCGCTGTTATTGCGCTTGACGGTGATGAGATGGGCAAATGGGTGAACGGCGCGAAGGCTCCAAAACTCACGAAACAGGTTGCGGCTGCCGCAAAGGAGTATTTGGAAGACAGGAAGGAACTGATTCCCGGTGACCTTCCCCGTGCCCTTACGCCGTCGTACCATATGCAGTTTTCGGAGGCGCTTGCAAACTTTGCAACTTATTTGACCGACAACATAGTAAGTCATTACGGCGGGCAGCTGGTGTATTCCGGCGGCGATGATGTGCTGGCGATTCTACCGGGGGATCATGCTCTCAATTGTGCGCGAGCATTGCGCGCGGCGTTCAAGGGTGAGGCTTCGGCGTTGCCGGAGGAACAGCGTAATTACAAACTTGCCTCGACTCAGGCAGGCTTCGTTCTGGCCGACGGCAAGTACCCGCTTATTGTGCCCGGCCCGGAAGCTGAAGTCTCGGTCGGCATCGCGTTTGCCCATTACCAGCACCCGTTGCAGGCAATTGTACGCGAAGCGCAGAAGGCGGAAAAACGCGCGAAAGGCAAGCCCGATAAGAACGGCTACAACCGGGCGGCATTCGCCGTCAGCCTGCTCAAACGTGGTGGCGAAACCGTCCATTGGGGAGCCAAATGGAAATGGAAGGCGCTTAAACTGTACGACAAGTATTGCGAACTTCGCAGTTCCGATGCTGTCAGCAACCGCTTTCCCTACGCATTGGCGCAGTTTCTCGCGCCGTACAAACTCGCCGACAGGAAGCATTATTATTCCGGTTTTGATGCGGTGGCGGTTATAGAACAGGAGCTTGAGACGGTCTTTGAGCGTCAGGGCGGTTCTGGCCTGCGCGGTATGTGCGGAGAGTATCTACATAAACTTAACAACGCCGGGCGTCTTCAGGATTTCGCCAATCTGTTTCTGACCGCCGCCTTCATCGAACGTGACAGAGGAGAATAAAACTATGCGTTATCAGATTGAGATTCAACCCCGCGACGTGCTGTTTTTCCGTGATGCCCGCCCTATGGGCGGTTCATCCGAAGGCGCGGGTGGAAACTGGCCTTTGCCTTCGGTCTTTTTTTCAGCTATGCGATCAGCTCTGCTGGAGAAATGGCCGCAGGGCAACGCGGAGTTTGAGTCGGTCGACCATCGCTACACCGACAATGAGAAAAACAAGGGGATTACCGCACTGTTCGGTGGCCTTAAAACCCTCGGGCCGTTTCCGCAGAAAGATGGCGTGCCGCATTTCCCCCTGCCGCTGGATGTCGAAGCCGGCGGTATTATGCAGCCGATTCCGCTGGATAACGAGACCGAAAGCGGCACGTCGCCGCCTGTTAAACCGGGGATTGCCACCAACCTGCCGAAGCCGCTGAAATATGCGGTCGCCAATACCCGGCCACCATCCAAGGAGGAATTGGGCGACTGGATTGACCTGTCGGCGCTGAATCGTTATCTGAACGGTGAAGCGAAGATTGAAGCAGTCAGGAACGAGGAAGTCTTTGCTGTCGAATCCCGGCCCGGCGTAGGCATCGATCCGGATACTCATGCCAATCAGAAAAGCATCTTTTACCAGGCAGAGTATCTGCGGTTGCACGATGATGCGGAGATGCTCGCGTTTGCCGAATGCCCGGGGATTAAGCGTGGAGGCGATAATGTCGGCGATCTTCTGGATGTCTTTTTTGCGGACTCCGCGAAGCGGTCGATCGTTTTCGGCGGCCAGCGCGGCCTAGCCTATATGGAAGCCAGGCGGGATCCCAGGAAAATAGCGAAGCCGGAAACAAAGGGAAAGCTGGTCAAATGGGTGCTGCTCACCCCGGCACTGTTCGTAAATGGTGCTCGCAAGGATACTCCGCTTCACGAATGCGACATCAAAGGCTGGCTGCCGGGTTGGGTGGATGCCGAGACCGGGCGGGTGCGCTTGAAAGGCGAACGTCCAGCCCGCAAGGACTACCGGGCCAGAAAAGAATGGCGGGAAGCGATCAACAATCAACCGGATATCGGGGCAAGCCTGGTCGCGGCCAGAATCGGCAAACCTTATGTTGCCTCGGGCTGGCGGCTGAATCAGGATGATGGCTCAGGCGGAGGTGTGCCAAAGCCCACCAGGCTGCTCGTACCCGCCGGGTCGGTGTACTATTTCGAATGCGACTCGGAAAAGGACGCACAGGCGCTGGTTGACTCCCTGCACGCCCAGGTCAAGAGTGACCTGCTCGGCGAGCAGGGCTACGGCTTCGGCGTCTGTGCAAGCTGGCAAGCAAACAATGAGATGAGGTGACAAAATGAGCCAATGACTGGATGACCGACATCGGTCACCCGGTCACCCGGTCAATAAATTAAGTGCTAAATAACAAGAGGAGAACAGTATTATGAAGCAGAAAATCATGCACATCTTCAGCAGGACACCCATCCACGTCGGAGCGGGTAATTCAGTGGGCGCCGTCGATTCGCCGATACAGCGCGAACGGCATACCAGAATTCCCATCATCCCCGGCAGTTCGCTCAAGGGAGTATTGGCGGATATGTGGAACGATGAGAATTTCAAACGCACTGACAAGGGGCGCATGCTGTTCGGGAACACTGATGCCGAAGACGCCAGGGCCGGCGGCCTGCTTATAGGCGAAGGCCGTGTTCTGGCGTTTCCGGTCAGGTCGGCGAAAGGCGCTTTCGCCTGGATTACATGTCCGCTGGCTCTTGCCCGTTACAAACGCGATGCCGATAAGTCCTTCACCGTTCCCGAAGTGAATGGGGAAGACGCGCTGGTCAGCGATGAAGGGATGAAGCTGGGGGACAGTATTGTTCTTGAGGAATATAAGTTCAATGTAACTGGCCAAATCGATGCCTGGACGGAACTTAAGGATGCAGTCGATGACGAGGTGTGGCAGGATATCGGCAAACGTTTTGCAGTTGTCTCCGATGAGCTGTTTTCCTATTTCTGCGAACAGTGCTGCGAGGTCGTTTCGCGTATTCGTATTGATGATGCCACCGGAACGGTTGCTCCTGGAGCTCTTTTCAATCAGGAACAGGTTCCCAGCGAAACCATGTTCTATGCGGTGGTAGGGGAACAAAAATCCGACTGCCTCGACAAGCTGTCCGCGAAACTCGCGGATGCCGGAAATATCATACAGGTCGGTGGCGACGAGACCATCGGCCTCGGTTTCTGCTCGGTTAATATTGACTGATTAAATAGGAAGGCATAAAAACATGAAAAATCTCGAACAGATACGTGCAAAGAATGCTCTGGCGGCAGCTCCGGGTATAGGTAGCGGCAGAGAAGGCGGTGAAGTAGCGAAGAAAGTCCCGACAATGATCCGTGATAATGGAATACTGGCGACCGCCGCCTTCGCAAAGGAAAAGCGCGAAGGATACGAGACGGTCTTCCATGCAGTCATTATACATCTTAAGGATATTGGTATGATGCCGCAGGATGAAACCCGGATTTTGAACTGGTTGCCGGAACAGAATTCGGCAAAGTTGCGAGCGGTGACTACCGAATCGCTGGCTTACCTTAACTATCTCAGACGTTTTGTAAAAAGGGGGTAGCTGATCATGCCGATAATAATGACAAAGGAAGTTCGTGATCTAATCGGCTCCGGTTCGTTCCTCAGCCCATCTTTACGTTTGTCGAAATATGCAAAATTGCTCGAAGACAAGAGTGCGAAGAGGAACATATTGGATTATGTCTGCAAGGGCAATCCCCTGCGCGACGCGCCTGAATGGAATCAGGAATCCGCAGTATGCTTAAAGATGCGGTTGATGGGAAGAATGATGGTTGATCAGGGCGGTGGAGTAATAGAAAACGCAAATCTTCGTGTACACCGCCATTTCGGTTATCCATTTATTCCCGGAAGTGCATTGAAGGGCATAGCCAGACATGCTTCCTGGGAAAAATGGGACAGAGAAGAAGACCCCGGGAAAAAGCTCGAACTCGCGATTGCCATCGCTGAAGTATTCGGTTTTCCAACTGGAGACTCAGCGACCAGGGAGAAGGATGAGGAAGGCAGAAAGCAGCTTACCCCTGATGATATCTCGGACTTTCTGGATGAATATATACGGAAATATGCTCTGGAACTCATCAAGGATTCAGTTGGTCGCGAGAAGCACTTTGCGGGAGCGATTTCATTCCTGCCGGGGGTTCCGCGAGGAAGGACAGAGCTCGTTACTGAAATTCTAAATCCCCATGCCCGGAAGAAAGAAGATAAGGACAGAAAGAATCCTGTTCCCATATTCTTTCCTGCAATTGAAAAGGGAGCAGTGTTCGAATTCACGATCATTCCGCTCAAACGTTCGACAGAATCGCATATTGAATTCGCTGTCGATAATCTGAAGCATGGACTCTCCATTCATGGTGTGGGTTCAAAGACGGCTGCCGGATACGGCTGGTTCGAGGAGATTGACAATGGATAATGCAAAAATCACTTTCGAGTTTGTAACTCCCTGCATAATGGCCGGAGCTGATCAACGGAAGGCGGAATTCAGGATACCTTCTGTCCGTGGCCAGCTCATCTGGTGGCTCTGGTCGCTAGGCTACGGTGATGCGACTATAGCGGGAATATTCGGCGGGCAGGATGAAAAAGGTCAACCTGTTTCAAGTGCATATGTGGTCAGAGACAGGAGTGGCGAAATAAAATGGTCGGTGAAAGACGGTAGGGATGTTTGCGGTAATCAATATGACTATTTTCTCTGGCCAATGCGCGGGACAAGGAATAATCCCGATGCAGGAAAGCGGGGAGTAATAGAACCTGGACAGCAGGCGGCTTTCGATATATCCTATCGGTATCGCAGGGGAGCTCTTGATCTACCGGGAGAAGTTGTCAAAGCCTGCCTGCTCCTTGGTTCGATGGGAACACGTTCCCGGCGCTGTTATGGCAGCATCTGGCCGGTTTCTGTAGAAATAGATGGAGAAAAATGGCCTGTCCCGAGAAATATTGCCGAGTTCAAAACGGCTTTGGATGAAATCCTTGATAAGGATGCCGGATGCAGAGTACTTTCTTTGTCGAAATCCCCAAGAGAATACGCTCTCTCGGCGGTCAATGATTGTGCAAAATTCCTTAAATCTTTCCGCTGTGGCAGCGCAAAATCCGGAAAACCATCAAAATGGGGGAAATCAGACCATGATTTGAATTTTCTCCGTGAAGAAAATGCTGAAATATTTCGCCCGGCAATCGGGCTGCCGCTTACTCAGCGCTATTCCGGCCGGGATCGGATGACCGTTGAGGCTTCAGTCGATGGTATAGATCGGTTTGCCAGTCCAGTTCATTTCAAAGTAGTTCGTCTGGAAGATGGTTATTATCCGATTGTCATATTCTTTCGCAATGACCAGCTCGATGAAGGAACCACCGTACGACTCCAAGGCGGACGTGGGCCGAGGCAGGCGGCATTGAACAATGATCTGTTTATTGAAATGATGCATCCTGTCAATCAATGGCCGGATTACCAGGAGATATATGATACTAAAGAGTAATTGCCCTCTTCCCATCGTTGGCAAAATCTGGAGTTTATGGGAAATGACCAATTGACCGAATGACTATTTTTTTTTCCGGGGTATTCTTGAATCCCCCGGAAATAGGTATAATTTATTAGCGTTATCAGTGCGCCGGGTCCGGTCATCCGGTCACTCTGTCACCCAGTCAAAAAATCACAGGAAAAAGCCGAAAAATCATGCCGAAAACACCGCTGTTCGACCGTTGTGGCGGCTATCGCAAGTTGCACAGCTTTACTTTTGCCACAATGATTCATCTCGGGACGATTAGCTTCTGCAGACGGTTCATCTCCTACCGGGAAGACCCGCTCGGCAAGACTGCCGGGCAGATGGTAGGGGCTGCGCGTTCCGGCCGTCAGAACATCATTGAGGCATCTGAACGCTCTGCCACTTCAAAAGAAACCGAAATCAAGCTTACAGACGTTGCCCGGGCCAGTCTCGGGGAATTGCTCGGGGATTACGAGATTTACCTGGCGGCGAAAAACGTCCTGCCCTGGGCTCCGGACGATCCGCAACGCCGCAAACTCTCGGCATTGGTCCTGCCGAGCTTCGAGTACGCCGACGATCCGTTGCACGATTACTGGCGCTATTATCACGAAGTGAAAACCCCGTTCCTGCCGTTCGTCGAAAGCAAGGACGACGTGATCGCCGCCAATACCATGATCGTGATTACCGGCAAAGCTATGGCTATGATCAAATCCCAGCTCGCTACGCTCGGCGATTCGTTTCTGGAGAATGGCGGGTTTCGCGAACGCATGTATCAATGCCGCACGGAAAAGCGCGACAACGCTCCGGCGGACGGTCAGGCCGCCGCACCCGGGTGCCCGGAGTGCGGCAAGCCTATGCGCCGCCGAACCGCGCGCAACGGTAAAAACGCCGGCGATCCCTTCTGGGGATGCTCCGGATACCCTGAATGCCGTGCCATTCAGCCGATTAAGGAGTGACCGAATGACGTAATGACAGGTATCGCCCGGGCATTTTTACCCGGATTCTTCTTGAATTCTGTGAATACAGCTATAATTTATTAGTGTTGCCGGCGCGCCGGTCACACGGTTAGAAAAAACGGTCGCTCTTGAGTTTTCGGCGGGAGACAAAAAACGGGGAAAACCCGCATCTGCCGCCGAAAACTGTAAGTCATTAAAAATAATGGATATAAATGCTTTATGATGAAAATTTCAGCCTTCTCCGGCAAGTTTTTTCGAGACGGAAAAAGCTCTCCCGCCAAAACAGCCATGCAAGTCCTTTCCCGACAACAACTAAACACCCCAGCGTCGGAGAAGGCTGTACAGCCGAAAGGTGATTGTGACCTGAACCCGATTCGGGTACAGTTCCACATAGAGCCGTACTTCGGAGAAGGCTGTACAGCCGAAAGGTGATTGTGACTGACAAGATCTTTCTTGCCTTACGATAGGGGACATAGTGTCGGAGAAGGCTGTACAGCCGAAAGGTGATTGTGACGGGTATAGTGAGACATATAGTCGTACTATGCCTAGATGTCGGAGAAGGCTGTACAGCCGAAAGGTGATTGTGACGCCCGTAACCTTACGGGCACATTACTACGCTTTAGATTTATCGGAGAAGGCTGTACAGCCGAAAGGTGATTGTGACTTGCCTTGTCGGGCTAATCCCTTACGGGCATTTTTAAGTCGGAGAAGGCTGTACAGCCGAAAGGTGATTGTGACTCCGGTCTGGACTACCCCTTTCGACAATCCGGTATACCGTCGGAGAAGGCTGTACAGCCGAAAGGTGATTGTGACAAGGCATTAATTTTAGATTTTTGTTTTTGGTGTCCATTCGGAGAAGGCTGTACAGCCGAAAGGTGATTGTGACGGTTGCCTTGGCCCGACAACCCCTTACGGGCATTAACAATCGGAGAAGGCTGTACAGCCGAAAGGTGATTGTGACTGTAGGACAAATATTTGTCCCTTTTACTGTTGTTAAAAGGTCGGAGAAGGCTGTACAGCCGAAAGGTGATTGTGACCCCCTCAGGGTCTTTAGGGCGTGGCGAATAGTCATGCCATGTCGGAGAAGGCTGTACAGCCGAAAGGTGATTGTGACCCGCCCTGGTCAGGGCGGGTTTGTGGTAGGGGGTTAGTTTCGGAGAAGGCTGTACAGCCGAAAGGTGATTGTGACGGTTCCCCGGAAGCCGCTCATATTGCGGAATACCACCAGAATCGGAGAAGGCTGTACAGGGAAGACTCAAGGAGGCACAAATCATGAAGACTCGATTGATGACCAT
>CAZGYO010000010.1:0-16228 GCA_964530455.1 uncultured Victivallales bacterium | reverse complement strand
AGAAATCTCCGGTCGGTTTCACGGAATAGGCGAACTGATGTTTAGCGCCGGTTCTGTTCAGGGGCGCGCTGTAGCCGGGTTCTGCGGGGGTGAGATTTTCGAGCCCGGCAATGGATCCGGGACCGCCGACAAGGATGCTGAAACGTTCGTCTATGCCCTGTTTGCCCATTCGCCGGATAAGATCCGGGTCCTTGACCAGGATGGCCAGGTAGAGATCGTAATCATAGACAGCGCCGTTAACCATGTGCCCGTTGATATCCTGGAATTCCCGGATATCCCAGTCGTCGTGGAATCCATCCACTGTACATTCAAAACCCTTTATTTTGACGCGTTGGCGCTTATTATTTATCTTTTTTGTGACAGTATAATCTTTTCTCGGGGCAATCTGTAGAAACGGCGCGGTCCTGCCGGTAAGCCCCATGAACTGCTCCAGGCTCCATGTAAGCAAGCTGCCGTCGATCACCATCGCGACGCGTCCCGAATGGAATGCAATCGGGCTTCGTCTGGTAAAGCTCGGGAAATATTCCACATCGAGATCTTTGTCACCGGGCGCATGTGTTATCATCAGCGACTCGCTTCCCCTGTCTGGACGGCTGTTGCTCAGGTAGAGCATGTGCAGGAACTTATCCTCAATCAGGACGGAATCGCTATGTCTGTAATTGTCGGATTTTACATATTTTCTGTAGTCGACATTGCTTTTATACAGAACGCTGCCTTTGCGCATGTCAAATGCGCTGATTTCGCAGCGTTTCTTGTGGTTATCAAGCTTAGTAGGTCCTGCCAGAATCCTTCCTTTACGGGCTGGCGGCTCAATGAAACCTATGTTTTTTGCAAGGTCTTTTTTTGTAGTGAAATCGAGCAAGGAGACCACATCGCTGTATCTTATGGCGAAAAGGTCGCTGAAGACCCTGTTATACGCGGGGCTCCATGAATCTCCAAACCCCCTGCCTTTCAAGTGCATTCCGGCGGTTTTCACGTTTCTTCCGTCAATGAATACGGCTTCCGAATAAGTAAGTAACAGGTGTTTATTTCCGGGCATGATCTGTTTATCATATTTCCAGAAATCTTCCTTCAGGCTGATCCCTTTGCCTTTCTCTTCGTAGTTTCCTGTTTTCGGGTTCATATCATGCCAGCAAAGCATTCTCCTGGAAGATCCGAAGAAGGCTGAACGTCCCTTATCAGTGACGGTGCATGCGGGATAGCGGCCTGTCTGCCCGATGCTGTCGGCACCGTCGGCGTCAATTGAGAATATCTCCCATTCACTGCGATTCCTGAAGTTTATTGTGAAATAGAATTTCCCGTCTTCAGTTCCCAGAGCTAAGATATCGTCGGCGGCGGAAGCGCCGACTCCGGGAAAAGTCTGGAGAGTCTTCCCTGTGGCGGAATCCAGGACATCTACACGATATTTCCCGATAACATAGAGCCTTTCATCGTCCGCGCTCACCTGGTGTCTTCCCGGGGGGAGCGGATGATGCCATTTTTTTTCAAGGTCTTGATCGAGCCTTACCAGGTAGTTATCGGAAAACAGATAGACAGAGTCGCCAATTGTTCTGAATGAAGGTTTTTCGTAGGACACATCTGTTTCGGTGTTGCTGTGTATGGCCCCCTCCACTGTCATCAATGCGGCAAGAACGGGCTGCAGCGAATCATTTTTATAGCCTATATATCCCGAAGCGGAATAGGCCAGCGGAGTAAAATCTGGTGGAAGGAGGACATTTTTTATACTTTTCCCATTCTCTTTCCAGGCGGCCAGCCCGTTTTCAGATGACAGCACAGCGCCGTCGCGCAGATGTTCGATAAACGTGAAGTTCATGCCGTCAAGCTTTTTTACCGGTTCAAGCCCGGAGAGGGAATATACGGTGGCGCGCGATTCCGAATCTATTATAAGTGCGGAATCCTTTCCGAATGGCCTGAGTTCGGACCAGTTCGCGGATGTATTTTCCTGGACAAATTCGCCCGTCTCTTTTTCCAGAAGCAGAATTGAAGGCGAATCCATCGGTGCGACAAGAATATTGCGTTTCCCGACTACAGCGGGGCACGGACTGCGTCCACCGAGAATGGCTGTGAGTTCCCTGCTTACGGCGAAGGGTATTCTCGAATAACGCCTCGCCCATTTGTATGATGCAGATGCCAGGTCTATGCAAAAGAGCACGCCGTAGTTTGAACAGATATAAGCTTTACCGTCCCGCAGGGCGGGCGTCGGCATATTCAGGTCGAAGTTAAACGCGGAGTAATCGTCCCACGAAATATCGGCTCCGGCGTAGGTAGTGAAAAGAAAGATCTGGTCCGTCACCTTTCCCGTGGCCGGTTCTATGGCGGACAATTCGTATCTGGAGATTAAAGCCGGTGTTTTAGTGACGACATACAATGTATCCGCCCACAGAATCGGATCCGTACAGACTTTGAGTTCTCCGGAGAAGCGCCAGACTGTCTCACCGCTTCCGCGGTCGAAAGCAATAAGCGAATAGCCGTCGTCTTCAAGTATCCTGGCGAACACACGTTGATCGTCGAAAGCTGGTTCAGGCAGAACGTCCGGAAAGGCGGTGGGCGGATGCCCCTTTCCCCTGTCGAAGGATTGCTTGAACACGCTGTTATTCGGAAATATCCTCTGCCAAACAAGCGCGCCGTTTCCATCGAAACAGGCCAGGTGCCGGCTACCTTGCGCGAAGGTGTTTCCTGCGTCCATTGCGACTGTCGCGGGTTTTCTTTTCCAGACCCCCGCGCGAAACGGATTGTCAAGCATGTGGAACTCCACGAGCCCCCGGCGCATCGAAAGCAGTTCCCCGCAGGCCAGGCCGTCCGGCGGCGGGAATTGCACATCGGAAACGGACTGAGGTTTCGGGTTTTCCGGAGCATCGTATTTGGAGGGCTCAAGACTGAGCATATTTTTTATTTTCAGGACTTCATCTTCCCGATACCCGAGTTTTGTCCGGAGCAGCCCCAGATACTTATCAAGGTGCTCGCTGTAGATTCGGGAATAGTTTCTGAACACTGGAAGATACTTTTCATTGGCGCATAAAAGCAGATTATTCTCCTCTTCCGCCCAGGCCCTAGAGTTCTTCTGCAGACTCTCCCTTATCAGGCGTGCCAGTCTCGATTCCTCATTTTCCCGCTTGTATTTCTCAAGCATCTGAACGACGGCGTTGAAATCCCAGTCCATCTTCAGGGTAACCGCCCCACCGCGCATGTTTGCGACGGTTTTCTTGAGCGACTTGTAGTCCCGTCTGTCCTTCAGCCCTTCCATCAGCTTCATTTCCTCAAGAAGCTTCCGCGCGGCTTCCTCGTCACCTTTGCGAATCAGAATCTTCAAGTTGTACAGATAAAGTTTCGAGCCCAGGGCATCCTCAAGATCGGCACGGTTGGTTCTGACAAGTCTCAGGGCGCTGTTAAGTTCGTTATGTGAAAGCATGATGTCAAAAAGCCTTGAGGCCGCTTCCTGACGCGTTTCGGCGTCGAATTCAGCGGACTTGTAGATATCCGAAAAAAATTCCTTTGCGAATTCCGCATTTTCGTCGCGACCGGAAAAGCGGTTGTAGACATCATCTATCTCTCGCCGCGCCATGCGGCTGTCCTTTTTCAGCTCTATCACGCGAAGCCGCCAGAACAGCGAGTTACGCATATCCCCGATCCTCCTGTAGGCCAAGCTGAGTTGCTCGGCAAACTCGTAATGCTGTTTCTTCCTGTCCTCGTTGTAGGGGAAGCGTCCAAGTAACTTCGTTCTCGTCTTGATCTCGTAGTGTATGGGGTTGTTCGGAGCCACCCAGGCGCGCATGCCCCATTTGCCGGTCGCCTGATGAAGTTTTACAAGCAGATCGTTTCTGCCTTTTTCAAACTTCAGAGTGAAGGCGTCGGGGACAAGTTCGTTCATATTCCGGTTTTCACGGTGTTCGTACACCTTCTCGCCGTTAAACCAAACCGCCGCACCGTCGTTGCTCGTTATAAGAAAATACCTTGTAAAGGTTTTTTTGGCATTGAGTTTCTTGTAGAAGAAGATGACAGAGTTTTTCAGTTTCGGATCCAGCGGGATATCCTCGTCCTTCTTCCACGGCTTCCATTTTAAGATTTTCCTGCCCTTCCCTTTATATTCAGATTGGAGATCTATCTTTTCTTCCGGGGGATACTCGACGTCGAAGGCCTTGCCACCGTAGTCGTCGAAAGGGCCGAGAACGTGCCAGTCCTCGAATTTGTGCCTTTGGGCGTCTACGGAGCCAAGCGTATCCCGGTACGCCTTGACCATGTCGTTTCCGCCCGCAATGTCAAGCTCCACGCTGTCCCACCACTCCGGTTTGCTCCGGTAGTTCTCGATTGCGGCAAGACTCCACGCGCAGAAAAGCAGAATCAGAAACAGATTTTTCGGCGATAATCTCATTCAGTATTTCGGAATCGTATCCAGGAGTTTGTCAACTACATCGTCGGTCGAGACACCCTCGGCTCTCGCGGTATAGTTTACCGCGAGCCTGTGGCGCATCACCGGGTGGGCGACACGGGCGACATGCTCGCATGAAACATGCGACGCATTCGAGAGAGCGGCATATGCCTTTGCGGCATTGATCAGGGAAATGGAGGCGCGGGGCCCGCATCCCCAGGCGACCCATTTATTGACGAAATCCGGAGCTCCTTCGCGGTTCAGTCGGGTTGCTCGGACGATCTTTGTGGCGTACTCTATCACGGTGTCGGCGACCGGTATCTTTGAGACCAGAGACTGGGCGGAAAGAATATCCTCGGCGCTGAGGACGTGATCTATCTGCCCGAAAAGCCGGCCGGAAACCATTTCAATTATCCTCTTTTCCTCGTCCTCTTCGGGATAGTCCACGAATATCTTGAAAAGAAAACGGTCCTGCTGGGCCTCCGGCAGAGGATAGGTGCCCTCCTGCTCCAGCGGATTCTGCGTGGCCAGCACAAAAAACGGTTCCGGCAGTTCGCGCACCTCTCCGCCTATGGACACCTGCTTTTCCTGCATGGCCTCCAGCATGGCGGCCTGCGTCTTCGGCGGAGTACGGTTGATCTCGTCGGCAAGTACGATGTTCGAGAAAATCGGGCCCTGGAGAAACTTGAACTCCCTGCTGCCGGTTTCCGGATTGTCATGTATAATCTCCGTGCCCGTGATATCCGTCGGCATAAGGTCCGGAGTGAACTGTATCCGTTTGAAAGTGAGAGAAAGGGCCTTCGCAAGGGAAGATATAAGCAAGGTCTTGGCAAGGCCGGGGACACCTTCGAGCAGACAGTGGCCCGAAGCCATGATCGCGATCACTATCTCTTCAATTACCTCTTTCTGGCCGACTATAACCTTGTCCAACTCGTCCAGTATGGCCTTGTGGGCTTTGCTTATCTGTTCTATACCTTTAAGGTCGCCCTCATCGAGTTTTACCGGCGCCCTGGGGCTTTTCTTTTTTTCCGCGGCTTCTTCCTTCTCTTTTTGCTCTTTTGTCGGCCCCGGCTCTTTTTTATCATCGGGTTTCGGTTTCTTCTCCTCCTCCTTCTCTACCTTCTCTCCTTGCACTCCCTCATTCTTCTCTCCCTCCTTCTTCGGAACTTCGTCTTTTCCGGGTTTCTCATCCTTGTCCGGGACGAGTTTGCCTCCGCATTCGGGGCATTCTATCTCGTGGAGCTGGTCGTCATAGGCGCGATATCCCGCGCCGCATTTTTCGCATACAACGTTAATTTTTTCACTCATATCTTCTCCCGGGCTTTTTTATAAAAATTTCAAAACTCTATTTTCCAAGTTCAGGCAGGTTTCATTTAAAACGTGAATTCGTGGCATTAGACACAAAAACGCAACAAAGCAGGTTATTGAGCCAATTTCGAAACTCTCCGGGCCGCCTGCCGCGCCTGCGCTCCCAACGCGGTTCACGCGGTTCACGCGGAGTCTTGAAACCGGCTCTTTAAATATCTTAAATGCCTTCGTCGGTATCCGGTATTTTTTTTCGGACAGTTCGAAGGTGTATATGTTCTCCTTGAAAGAGCCGGGAGCATTGATTACGTCCCCGTTTCTAAGAACGATCCGCTCATTGTCTTTCGGCCTGGAGTAACAGACGCAGTATATTTCATCGGCCTTTATCTTGACGAGGCCGTCTTTCCCGAGTATACCGGCAGACTTGCTGTCGGACCACAGGATTTTCCCGGAGACGACGGTTTTCATATCGGTCTTGATAAGAGCCGGAAAATGGACAGAATCGGGTATAGCGGAGTTTTCGAAGTTCGGGGAAAAGTAGATCACCGCGATATCGCTGTTCCCGATTTCGACCGTGCCGAGTGAAGGGGATCGAAGAACTGTAGTCTCTTTTGTTCTTTTGAAATCCCCGTTCAACCTGCTGCCGTCACGCAGGACCAGCCCTCTGGGTTTCGCGGGGACCTCGAATTCGTCCAGCGTGACAGATGCGATTTCCGCAAAGGGCATCTCCCTGCCGTCGAAAACAAGCGTCCCGTTGCCGAAGTTCTCCACGTTTCCCTTCTTCTGATTTCCGGACTTCATTACAATTACGTCTTCCGCGCGCTGAGCTTGCGGAAATAAAACAAGCAACGAAAAAAAGAGGATGACTGTTTGTATATTCTTCATGTTGTTCGGAACAGCTCCATAACACCTGCTTTCAATTCCCGTCAGCGCTGGTAAACGGGCAGATACCTGTAGGGGACCCCTAGAATCATTATCGCCCAGGACGTGTTGAGTACATTATTGTAATGTCCGGACTTTTTCCAGTCCCCGAGTATCTTGGATTTGATTTTGGGGTAATAGTTTTTCCAGCGCTCTCCGCCGTAGTGGTAGAGTCCGACCGACGAGTAGTAGTGCCCGTACCAATAATGACCTTGTTTTTCTTTGAATGCGTGGTCGGAAATATAGTCCACCACGTCCGGTATTATCGGGTCGCCGTGCAGTCCGACTGTCTGCAGCGAGACCAGACCTGCGGCTGTCCTCGCGAATGCCGCTTCGCCGCGACCGCTCGTGTATCCGAAACCTTTATCTCTGGGATTGTAACAGTTCTTGATGAAACGGACAGCGCGGGCAATGGTGTCGTCCGGGACATATATACCGGACTCCACTGAAGCCCTCAGAGCCATGACCTGCATCACCGTCGCGGAAATGTCGCCCTTCTCAACCTTGGGTTGGTAACGCCAGCCCCCCTCGTTGTGCTGCGTCTCGACTATGAGGTTCACGGCCTTGATCAGAGATTCCCTTATCCTCGGGTTCCTCGTCATTCCGAAACTCTCGGCAAGTGCAATGGTGGCGATCGCGTGCTGGTACATTGGCGCCTTGGAATTTTCGGCGCCCGCTATGAGACCCGACTCTCTCTGCAGGTTAAGCAGAAACTGGAGCGCTTTGCCAATTTCTTCGGCGTATTTCCCCTCGCCGGGGACCGAACCGCCGGCCATGAGGGCCATGGTCGCGAAACCTATCACACCCGCGTTGTTCCTGCCGTAGCTGGTCTTCCAGGAACCGTCTGCCAGCTGCGTTGCCGCAAGCCAGTCCTGGGCGCGTTCGACAGCAGTTATCGAACGGCTGTCCAGTTCGACGTACGCATCGAAAAGGAACTGTTCCGCGGGCCTTGCCCGCGCTGACGCGAGAATAACGGCGACCGTGGTAATAAGAATTTTCTTGTTCAGGTATCCTCTATGCATCATTTCGCAAGTTCAATAAAGTAACGTTTGACGGCCCCTTCCATCTCGCGGTTGTATCTGGCTTTCCTGGCAGCCAGAAGCGCCTGCCTTTCCTTTTCCGGAAGCCTGGCCTTCCAGTCCTCACTGCCGTCGTTCACAAGATCGTTTTTCTTAACCTCTTCAATCCCGTCTCCAAGTTCGTTTTCAGACTCCCGGGAATCCATCGGCAACTCCTGTTCCGGTTGCGGCGGCATCTGGGCTAACTGCTGCTGCAACTGCTGCTGCATCTGCTGCTGTTGCTGGCGGACCTCCTGGAGCGCCTGCTGAACGTTCTCGAGGGCCTGCTGATCCATCTGATTCATAAGGTTCTCCATGGCCTCCTGCATATTCTCCTCGATTCCGGCCTGCTCCTCACCCGCCTCGGCCTGCTGCATCTGTTCGCCCATCTCAGCCACTTCGTTCATTTCCATGGCCATTTCCTGGCGTTCCATGTCGGTCAAAAGTTCATCGCCTTCGGCAGAGTCCTCAAGGTTGTTCTCCATGCCTTCGAGCGCCTGCTCCATCTCATTCAGGCGCTGCATGTCCTCGGCGGTCTCCATGTTCTCGTTCTGTTCCTCCCGCGCTATCTCCTCCTGCAACTGCTCTACGATCTCCTCCTGTGTCTGCTGCGCCTTTTCCGTATCCATGTTTTCAAGGGCGTTTTCGGAATCCTCCATTTTCTGCCGGAGATCTTCGTCCTGTCCCGCGCTCTCTTCGAGAATATCCTCCTGTTTCTCGGCCATCTCCGCGAACTTTTCGAGATCTTCGTTGTCCGCGGTCTCTTTGTTCTCCAGTTCCTCGCGCATCTTGCGGGTCTCATCGAGCAGTCCCTCCTGCTGCTGGAGCAGGCGCCGTTTTTCCGCCAGTCTCTTCTGGTCATCTTCGGCAAGTATTTTCTGAAGTATGCCGAGAATATTGTTGTACTCGCGGCGCGCCTCCGAATAGTCGCCCTTGCGAGAATCTTTTTCAGCGCGGGCAAGCGAGGAGGCGAGAAGTTCTATGACCCTCTCCATCCTATCGTCCTTGACTTCTGAAAGCTCGTCCAGAACCTTCCTCATCTTCTGAATGTCCACGGAGGAAAAAACATTGCTCTCGACCTGTCTTTTCCTTATATCCTCCACGCGATCGGCAATTTCGGAAAGCGCCTTTTTCTCCGCTACAGCTTCCTGAAGAAGCTTTGTCGACCCTGTTGCGCGACCGGCAAGCATAAGAACTGCCGTCGCAAAGATAAGCAAGCTCACGTTTTTCATACTATTGCTCCTTTTTTATCTGCATATTAAGGATGCGAACCTGATATTTCATGTCCGCCTCCATATCTTCGATCATCTTGTTGACGTTCAACATTTCCTCGCGGAGAATAGTCCGCAGTTCGCCGGGATTTACAATATTGATTTCCACCGGCTCACATACTCCGGCCATCTCCGCTTCTCTCAAATCATTATTGTCGGTAACCCTTACCACTAAGTCTACACTCATACCGGGGGAAACGCCAATTTTTGATAAATTTAAAATGCCGGAAAATTCCGCCTCACGCATTCCGGAAAGGTCTTTAAGCGGAATACTTCCCTCTTTATGCTTCCTTTCAGTACCGTCGTCGTTCCTGAATTTTACCACATAGCGAAGCTCCGCTTTCTCCATCCCGTAATCGTCACTTGCCTTGACAACCCAGTTCATATTGCTTACCGGCGCGTAGTAGGTGCCCGTTGCGGGCCTCGCGAGGTTCACGGAAGGCAACTGGTCCTTCACATACGCTATCACGTAAAAGAGCCTGTCTTCGTTTTCAATACGTCGTGAATCAACGAGTTTTAGAGCAAAGTGCTGAGTTTTATCGACCGACATATCCTTAAGGACATAGCCGTCGCCGGATTTTTCGAGCGGTACGGAACGGAATCCGTCTTCTGATTTGAGTTCGAGTTCGCAGACTTCGACGGGTCGGTTCGTTTTTATATTCATACTGAAACGCCCTTTTTCGGGGAACTCGAAATTGCCGATTTCCCTGCTGCGCGGTTCCACTCCGGTATAGGGCGGCGGCGTAATATTGATGGTTCCCGAGCTAATATACGGGGGGCGTATCACCTCTATATGGAAGTCCCTGCTGTGAGCGTCTCCTATATGGACGGAGAAGCTCAGGCTTTTCGGGACGCTCTGCAGGACAGCGGAGAACGTGCCGCCCTCACCTTTTTCAAGCGGCACGGAGAACATGCTCTCGGACCGGTACCGGACCTCCAGCCTTCCCGTCTCTGGAACGACACCGGCGGCGAGTATCTTTATGGGCACATCCCTGGACTCGCCCGCGGTCTCCGGGTACTCGACGCCCATGATAAGGGTACTTGTGGGGTAAGCGACATTCATTCCGACGACCCGCATAAAGAATATCCCCATGGTGTCCGTGGCTATAAGAGCCCATAGAATGTAGACCGCGATAAACAGGGGGAAAGCTCTGGAAAAGCTTCTGGTCAGAGCCCGGTCGTGCAGCGGCACCTGAACAGGGTCATACTCCGGGCTGTGAGCCTCGTCCACGACCCGTTTCTTGAGTTCTCCGGAACCTCGTATTGCGGCGGTGTGAGCAAACTCGACCGCGGAGACGAGCAGGGAATTAAATCCTTTCTCCCTGAGTTCACCGGCTCTCAGCTCAGTCTCCCTGGCCAGTTTGAAGAAGTCCGTTTCGCTACGGAAGATATCTCGTCTGCGCCATACGCGATACCCGGCAAAATAAGCAAGGACGGACAGCGCCAGCAGCGGTCGCAGAAGAGCGGGAAAATCCGTCAGATAGTCAAAAACAAACAGCCCGAACAGCGACAGCGCGATGTACGCGATGCCGAGAAGCACGAAGGATACCCTGTTTACCAGGCTCTTTCGTGTTCCCGCGCGCATGAGCTGTTTTTCTATTCTGGCTACATCGTAAACGCGCATTTTCCAGTTCCGTCTGTTTGAATCGTGTCAGTCAAGATGGTAAAGCTTTCTGTAGAACCATTCCATACCGAAAAGGACCAGCGTCAGAATGAGAAGCGGGAACGAGTCCCAGAGAGAAATACTCACTTTTATCTGGCGTTTAGGTCTGTTTTCGTAAATCTCTTTCATAATATCCGCGGTTTCGTTCAGAGGGAAAAATTTTCCGTTCGTCTCCGAGCATATTTTCTCGAGCAGTTCCCTGTTCATGCCCGGATGCTGCAGTTCCTTCTGCTGTTTGGATATTCTCAACTCGACAGGTTTGGCCGAGAACTCTCCCGGCAGTTCTATTTTCAGGATTCCCTCGAGTTCCGGCATATATGCCCCGCGAAACATTCCCGGCCTGTCCGGAACGGAGTTGAGCCTCAGGGTCTTCTCCAGTTCGTTCTCCGTCAGCTTCAATTCCACTTCGGGAGCTATGTAAGGTGAGAAATCCGGATTGTTGACCTTCGCCCGTATGTCAAGCTTTTCGCCAACCGAACAGTTCTCCTTTCCGACAAAGATAGAGGACTGCGCCACCTCCTCGAGCAGGTGCGGAAGGCCTAGAAACTGCACGGCTTTGCCCCAGTAGTCGCGGAAATACCGATCGCCGAACTCACGGCGCCAGCGCCAGGTGGAGTCGAACCCCATGAAAAGAACCGTGCCCTTGCCGAAAGAATGAAAAGCTATCGCGGGATATTTCTGGCGGCTGCGGTTATGGAAAACCACAAGCAGGCTGATCGAGGAAGGTTTCAGGCGTCCTTCCCTGAAGTAGCTGTATATCGGCGGCAGTTCCGACCATATTTCCCGGTTCTCTTTCTTGTTCCCGGAAAATGCCACCAGCTGATGCGCGTTCCCATCGTCGGTTATACTCAGTTTCATCTCCTCCTTCACCGGGTTGAATAGCTCGTCCCTGTACGTTGCGCCCGCCCTTTCGTCCAGCGTGACCGGGAGGAGATCTTCGAGTTCAGTGCCCTTGAATGTGTACGGAACAAATGAAGGGTCGGAAAGCACGGCCAGCGCGCCCGCCTTTTCCTGGACAAACTCGCGCAGCGCCGCAATGAACTTCTGAGGTAGCAGTCCCGTGTCTATCCTCGACATGAAAACAATGTCGTAGCTGCTGTTGAGTTCC
The DNA here is from genome assembly GCA_964530455.1 of uncultured Victivallales bacterium. GTDB lineage: Bacteria > Verrucomicrobiota > Lentisphaeria > Victivallales > CAZGYO01 > CAZGYO01. Next base: position 4,536 of record CAZGYO010000010.1, on the reverse strand, counting down.
TCTATGCTTTCAGGCAGCTTCTGAATGAATCTGAACTTATCGCTGTCGCCCCTGAAAATCCTGGAATCCACGGTCGGCATGAAAACTTCGAATTCCACGCGTTTATCTCTTTCAAAGGCGCCGGCAAGATAGCGGTATTCCCATGAAGGCATTCCGAATACCATCAGTATCTTGATTTTCTCGTCGATCACGCGGATATTCTTTATGTAGGTGTTGTTCTCGCCGGTGACTTCGCCGGGCAGCGGTTCAACTCGGGCTTTAAGTGTAAAATATCCTTTTTCAGGCGGAACATATTCCACGGGAATGCTTATTTCGCCTTTTTCGTCGAGCGTGTGCATACCGGTATACACCTTCTTGTCACCGAGAAAGAGGCGCAGGCGCACCTCGCTCTGAGTGAACCCCACCTGGTATATGTTCACGTATATTTTCGCTTTTTCATTCACGAAGACCACATCCTCACCAAGGATATAGGTTGCCGCGACGTCCTTGGACATCGATTTTCCGATACCGCAGGCGAATACTGGAATATTTCTCTTTCTGAGAAATTCTATACTGTGTTCAGGGAGCTCTCCGGTATTGTGCGCGCCGTCAGTAAGAAGAAGTATTCCGGGATTGTATTCACCAAGGTATGGCTGAAGGGTTTTTTCCATAAGCTGGTTCAGTGAAGTATGCCCCGCGTCTGGCTGATATTCCGTTCCGCCGTCGAGCGGCTCGATCGTCTTCCCCGCCCAGACCGGTTTGAATACAAGCTCCTCCTCCGACGGATTGGACGAGCGGCACTGTTCAAGCAGGGAAAGCGCTTTCTTGATCCTTGTGCCTCCCTCCACATCCTCGATAAGCATGCTTTCAGAGCCGTCCACCACGACGGGCAGCGGTCCTGGCAGCGCGCCCTCACCCTCGATGTCAAGCACGGGAACAGCCAGTATTAACAGCAGAGACACATAAGCCAGGGAGCGCAGGACCACAAGAATCGTCCTCTGGCTTTTTGAAAGTATTTTTTCCCGGGAATAGAGGTAGTAGCAGAAACCGGCGATGCCGAGCGCGGCAAAAGGTATCAGCCAGGTGCTCAGCCAGCTCTGGAACACTACATCGTTGAACGAAGTTATATATTTCCCGGAACCGGAATCTATAAAACGGAGCATCAATCTTGAGAGAACCGCCGTCATGTCGATGCCCCCCTCCAGAAATGCGCGTAATTTTCAAATAGCAATGCCAGCAGAAGCAGGATCAGGGCTATGGCGAAATACTCTCTTTTCGACCGAATCTCGGCAAACTCATGATTCTTGTCGTAGTGAAGACCCGCCTTTATCGCGTCCCCGAACTCGTTTTCCGAAACGGACTCAATGTCGGAATCCGCGCGACTGATATTATAACCGAACCTGAAAAGCGGATCCCTGTCCTCGCTCAGGGTGAGATAGTCGCTGATCATGAGAGGCTCGCAGCTCAGCGAGAAACTGCTGCCTTTACCGCGGGTCTCGAGTTTTTCCGTAAACCCTGAATTGTTAGTCAATGCATAGACGGAGGCATAGCCCGGATTGTCGATCCTGATCTGCGATATCTCATCTCCAGAATACGAAAACAGAATCCTGCGGTTGAACACCTCCCAGAAAAGGCGCTGGGAAAACTGCACGAAGTTCGGGTTATAGAATATATTGGTATAGCCGGGGTACGGGAGGAACCCCGCCGCCAGGACTGGACTGCCATTGACTTCCGAAACGCTCGCAACCGGATCCTCGATGCCGTCCAGGTACAGTACCCCGCGACCGCCCTTGAATGTCGTGCTTTTAAAAAACTTCATGATTCCCGGGTCAAGTTCCTCGTCGGACATGAAACCAAGCAAGCCGTCGGCAAGCCTGCCGGCGTCCGGGGACGAGTCGGTTTCGATGGTCTCCTGGCTGTTCAAGTCCCATTTGTCCATTGAGACCGAACCGTCCTCGGGAACGAAGACCGCCAAGCCCTTGCCCGGTAGAGACAGAAATTTGTCCAGCCTGCGTGCCAGTGTCCCCGCGGAACTCAGTCTCATGCCGAAAAGCACGATAACATCGTAATTCGCGAAGTCTTCGTTGAAGGTCTCTGAAGGACGTATCTTTCTGTAGTTGCGGTATTCGCCGCCTAAAAAGGATCTCAATGCACTCTCGAAGAACACGTCGAACTCGAAATCACTCTCTCCGCTTTCGGGGACCACTGAGAGAATGTTAACCGACGGACCGGGCGCCATCACCAGCTTCAGACTGTTGTCCGGCGCATAGCTGTCCGGCGGGATGGATATCTCAATATCGTATTCTCTGTTGCCCGAAGATGCGAAACTCAGGCTTACCGTGCCGGACTCGCGCGGATTGAGAGAGACGAGTGTCCGGTCGCACTTTTTGCCGTTGGCTGACAAAGTAACGGGAAGTGCATCGACCGGAACGCCGGAATAGTTTTTCACCTTGACGTTTATCCGGTTCTCGTTGCCCGGGTAGACCCCCTCTTGCGGAATGGAATAAGATTCCAGACTGACGTTAACAAGTCCGGAACGCGTATCAACGGGAATATATACAAGATTTTTTGTCTTGCCAAGGCGCTGTATCACCTCACGGTTCGCGCTGCTGTCGGAATAAAAAGATTTCTGGAAGTCGCTTATGAAATATATGCTGTCGTATTTCTCGACCATCGGTGTTTCGGAAAGAGCGTTTATTAAATCCTTCGCTCCCGCGCTGCCGGCCGACACCTCAAGCGTCTCCAGAAGCGACAATGAAATCGGGTTCAGCCTGCCGTCGAACGAGAACAGAGCTGCATCCGTGTCAGAATTCCTGACAATGCGCCCGGCGAGTTCCGCGGCGATGTCGAGCCGTTTCTCGCCCTCAACGGCAGTGGCCATACTCGCGGTGTTGTCGACTATCACCAGCTTTTTGCCTCCGCCCTTGAGAAATCTTGCCGGACGCGCGGCAAGAAGCACCAGAAAAAAGATCAGAAGCAGCTTGGATAGCAGCTTCAGAATATCGTTGATCTTGACCCTTCTGCGTTTCTGAACATATGCCTCCTTCATCCATTTGAAAGCCGCCCAGTACAGCACGATCTTCCGCCTGTTAACAAGCAGCAGAATAAGGATGGGAACAGCGAGAAAGGTCATCGCGTACAGGATAAGAGGGTTGATGAATCCCATTAGTCACGCCCCCTTGAAGGTCCGGCCGGACAGGTACTCGGCCATGTGCAGACCGAAAGGCTTGCTCATGTCGCAGAGTACATGGTCGATTCCAAGGGAAAGGGACTGCTCCCGCACGCTGTCCAGAAACCCGTGGAAGAGTTTCTGATAAGCGTCCCTTATGTCCGCGCCTATTATTTCAAGTTTTTCCTCGCCCTCAAGTTCAATAAGCTCCACTCTCCCGAGAATGCTGAAATCTAGTTCCAGAGGGTCGATTATCTGTATGAGTATCACCTCGTGCCTGTCATCGAGAAGCCTCTTTATCCCGTCAAAGGTCTCATCTATGTCTCCGAAAAGGTCGCTTATAACGAATACTATCCGGCGTTTCCCGATCTGCTCAGCCACAAGTGAGAGTATTTTCCCTATGCTTCCCGGAGCTTTGGCTTCGGTCCGGTCAAACGAATCGGCGAGTTTTGAGACTATCTCCTCGCTGTTGGTAACCCGTATGGATGAAACAATGCTGTTGTCGAAAAAGTACGCGCCTACGCTGTCGGACTGATTCACAATCAGCTGTGCAAGGGCCGTGGCTATAAACGCGGCATAGTCTATTCTGCGCCCAGACTTGTATTCGAAGCGCATGCTCTCACTCACGTCCACGAGAATATGCGCGAGAAAATTTGTCTCCTGGGCGTACTGTTTTATAAGGTAGCGGTCGGTCTTGTAGTAGGCCTTCCAGTCGACATGTTTTACATCGTCCCCGGGCACATAGCCACGGTGGCCCGCGAACTCAATCGCAAAACCGTGAAACGGTGAACGATGCTCGCCTACGAGATTCCCTTCAACGAGGTCGGAAGGCTTGAAGCCGATGTGCGCGAGCTTCGTGATAGTGGAACTGTCAAAGTATTTCTGCCACTTATATTGTCCGTCACCAGCCATAAACCTCTCCGGTCTGAAATTAAACGCCCGACCAGCTTGTTTCAAGATGCCACGCCGATGCGGGGAGCGGGCATACCTGCCTGGTCTGTCCCGACCGCGGCGGCGTGCCTGTGCGTCGCCTGACTGCGAGCGTAGTCGCTCAGGCAGGCGCGGTATTCACGCCAAAAGAGCCTGCCGCCCAAAGGACTCCCAACGCGGTTCACACGGAGTCTTGAAACCGGCTCTGATATTTGCATTTCTCCCAAAATGATCGGGCTTATCCGCCGTCTCCTACCGTGCCAGCAACGCAACACAGCGTTAATATGTGCCTGTTCAGGCCTAAAGCAAATTTTTTTTCAACAAAAGAGCCTAATTTGAAATTGGCTCAAGAGCCAGTTTCAAGACTCCGCGTGAACCGCATTGGTAGCGCAGGCGCGACAGTCGGTGCGACGAAATGGCTGGTGCATACCATCAACTGTCTGTGCCCGCCATTTCGC
>CAZGYO010000009.1:4729-16304 GCA_964530455.1 uncultured Victivallales bacterium | reverse complement strand
TGAATGTATCCTTCTGAAAACTTGACAAACTACATATCTGAAATATACGGGCTGAGACACTCGAAGATATAAGTGCGTATCCAAAAGCTTTTGAGGATCGGGTGTTCTAAAGGGGCACGACTTGGAAAATTCAGGAAATGTATTCCTCGTCGGGAAGCGCGATATGGATGTCGGGATGGCAGTAGTGGTTTGAGCCCATTGGATCCCCAGTTTTTTCCAGCCATTCTCGCAGATAAGCCCTGTGCCGGCGCACTGTCTCGCTATACGCCTTGCAGACGGCAAGGTTTTCCATTTCTCCCGGATCTTTTTCCATATCGAAAAGCTGTTCACGGCACGGGCCGATTTCGTGCAGGATATATTTGAATTGCCCTGACCTGACCATTCTCGCTTCTCCGAGGCCGAAACGGTATTTCAGTTCTCCCGCGACGAATTCTCTGCCGGAATCCTCCGCGTCCGTGAGTGATCTCAGGCTTATACCATTCAATTCCCCAGGAGCTTCTACCCCCGCAAAGTCAAGGATGCTGGCATAAGTGTCCAGGGCGTTGTTAACCGGAAAGCATGAGGTTTCACCCGCCGGCCCTCCAGGTATGCTTAGTATAAAAGGTACCCTGGCAGCTTCGTCGTAGAATGTATCCTTCTGCACAAGACCGTGCGATGACTGCATGTCACCGTGATCGCTGGTGAATATTACAACCGTGTCTTCCCCCAGTCCCGATCTGTCCAGATAATCGAGAAGACAACCTATCCGGGCATCTACTTTTTCTACGAGTCTGAAATACGCCCATCTATACTGGCGCCATTCGGCGGCGCTCCAGCCCTGCCTCTCTCTTATCCTACGCCTCATCGCACGTATCGCCGGAGGTTCATATTCGGCCTGATAATGATTGCCAGGCAGAGACGGGAGTTCCCGGAGCGGAGGAGGATCCGGAAGGTTCCCCCAAGGCAAAGGTTCGTCCCAGGCCCATTCGCAGATGTTGTGCGGATTGTCGAACGAGGCGACCATGAAAAAAGGCTTTTTCGGGTCCGATTGCCTGACGTATTCCCCGCACGCTTCCGGCGTTTCCGGATCGTTTATCCCGCAAATACTTCTGAACCCGGAGTCGAATCCCTCCTCCAGCGATTCGGTCGGGCCCCATTGACCTACATGCCATTTACCCGCATATACGCAATCGTATCCGGCGCTTGAGAGAAGTTTGCCGAGCTCCTCCTTTCTATGCTCCGGGATCACTCCACGGTCCGGATCACCGACTTTCGCGCCGTAGTCCAATTCTGTTCCGGGCAGCATTATTTCATGGGGCATCCGGCCGTATAGAAGGCTGGTCCTGCTCGGAACACATTTCGGAAACGCGCAATAGGCTTTCTCAAAACGCAGACCGCGTAGCGCAAGGCGGTCGATGTTGGGCGTTTTTACGAAGGGATTCCCGGAAATACTCAGGGCATCGGCGGAAAGCTGGTCGCTTATGATCAGTAGAATGTTGCAGTTGTCGTTTTTCATTTTTCTAGCTCTATTTGTTCAGGTGTATATAGAATACTCATCTTTTTATGCTTTTCAAAACCCCCCTTGACGACCCAGTATCACCACAGCTCACCTGTTACTACCTCGAATCTACGGCATCGGGGAAATTTCACGGGTGCATGATGAAGTAATCGGGCTGGATCTCTGCAATTATATCGAGAAAAAGTCACCCGCGTTTTCTAACATCCCGGCTAGCTTGGTATGCATCTGCTTGACTTTTGCCGAGTATTCCGGTTGTTCGACAAGGTTGCGCTGTTCCAGCGGGTCGTTTTCCAGGTTGAAAAGTTGCCAGGGGGCCACATGCTGGTCGGAAAACTGTCCGCCGCGCGGACCTTTCAGAACGGTGTATTTCCAGTTTTTTGTGCGTATTCCGCGCATGCTGTGCCCGTAAAAGGTGCCTTTCTGCCTTCGTTCCTCGACCATTTCAATCAATATAGCTTCACGGTCGAGCGAATCGATTTCTCCGCGGACGAGTCCGCTGCAGTCCATACCCGGCAGCCCGTCGGGAACAGGCACACCGCAGAGACCGCAGATAGTGGGAAAGATGTCTTCCGTGCAGACGGGATCGTCTATGACTTTTGCTTTTCCGTCCGTCGGGTCCCGTATGATCAGCGGAATCCCAATAGCCTCCTCGAAGCTGGTCTCTTTCATTGCCGTGGGGAAACAGTGCATCCCCCCCCATTTCCCCGTGATCGGAGACGAGCATAACGACCGTGTTGTCCGCCTCTCCTGAATTTTCAAGATCTTCCATCAGCCGCCCCACGTTGCGGTCCAGGTTCTCGATCATGGCATAGTATATACGCAGTTTTTCGAGCCTGCCCTGGGGCTCCGCCTCTTCCGGTGGGTCCCAGGCGCTTTCAGGGCAAAAATATTCGTTCCCGGCCTGGAAAGTTTCCGGAAGCACAATATCCCTGTCGCGCCAGCGTTTCAGATCCTGTTCGGGCGCCTCGTATGGGAAATGGGGCGGCTCGACGGAAAGAACGCAGCAGAAGGGTCTGTCTTCCGGTCGCCCGGAAAAAAGATGATCCATTGAGCCAATTTCAAAACTCTCCGTGGCCGCGCGGCCTGCCGCCCAAGGGGTTGGTGCGGAGGCACGGCATGCGCCACGGTGAAATGGCGGGCACAGACAGTTGATGGTATGCACCAGCCATTTCACCGCCCCGTCTGCCGCGCCTGCGCTACCAACGCGGTTCACGCGGAGTTTTGAAACTGGCTCTTTATTCTACAAAAAGCAGTTGCGGCAGAGTGCGTGGATTTATTTAGCCCCGTTATTTTATGAAATATGCGGGTTGGGGCACTAGCCCGTATATTTCACAAAGCCAGTGCGGTGCTGAGCACGGCCTTGCCGTGCATATTCAGATTCGGCAAAGCCGAATATGAATTCACATAACCTGTTAATAAAACGGTCATTAACCCTAAAATATCGATTTTTCATGAAATATTGAGGCTGGCGGCTTGCCATCGCCTACGTGGCTCGGTCCTGCGCGCCGGAGAAGGAACTGAGCGGCGTTGACCGTCACGCCCGTGATCAACAACTTCGCACCTGCACTTCCAGGGGAATCTCACGGATCCACGTTCAATACTCCATTTCGCTGTCTATTATGCCGTCGAGATAGTTGTCGATGCGGATTTTATTGCCGTCCACAAATCCGGGAGAATCTTTTCCGTTTCCGTTCCAGTCACCGGCGACGCATTTGCCTCGAACGTTTTCATATTCGAGAGTTTTGTCGAAAACGCCGTCCCCGACGGTATCGAGTTTCACTGTATTATCCACGCAGATGGCGAAGGTATCGCGTCCGTCCCCGTTCCAGTCGCCTGCCAGAACATTTTCCGGGGCTAATTCGTAATCGAGTTCAAGCTCGATATCGTGGTGTCCGTCGTAATCGATATCCATCAGGATTCTTCCGTTTTTGATCAACGCGACATTGTCCCTGCCGTCGCCGTCCCAGTCACCGATGATGGAACTTGCGTAGTTTCCCCCGATCCGCTGAGCAAAATCCTCCACGCCGTCGCCGTCGAAGTCCATCATGTATGTGTTACCGCGGCGGACGCCTACGGTATCGCGCCCGTCTCCGTTCCAGTCTCCCACCATGTAGCTGTCGTTGAACTTGCCGAAACATATGGTGTTGCTTGCATCTTTTACGGGGTTGGCAAAACTGCTGTCTTTCCGGAGCGCGGGGCTTGTTTTAACGCCGTCCCATTTGCCGAAGAGGAATTCGGTTTCAGGCTCGAACACAGGGACATCGGGGGCTTTTTCCACGAAGAGCACATGTGGTGAAATGTATTGTTCCGGCAGGCCCGGGCCCTTTATCTTCACCTTAAGTGACTCTTCCCCGTCAATTTCCGTGTGTATAAGTTCGAAAGGATGCTTGCCTTTGGACAGGGCAATTTTCCCTGAAGGAGTGTTTTCGTGTCCCCATACCATGCGTTTGGCGAGTTCAACGCCGTCAACAATGAGCAGGCCGGAATCATCCGCGTCGATAGTAAACGTATATATACCGTCTTCCGGGACATCCAGGTATCCGGTGAACTCGATGGCGAAATAGTTTTCTTTTCCGGCCAGTGAAAGGTCGAAATATTTGCAGTACCCCTCTTTTTTCGCGGGGCTTCTGCTGAAGTCCGGCGGGCTAGCCCAGGAGCCGTGGAATGTCCTGTATTTAAGGCCATTCACGAAGTTGCTGTCCTTCAGCGCAGGTATTTTTGGAATTCTGGCTATATCGCGACGGGATATGTCGCTTGTGAAACGGCCATCAGCGAAGGCCGCGGCGCGTATTTCTGTATTTTCGCGGACCGTTACCGGTTTTGTATAGAGTTCGGATTCGAAAGATGGGTTCGAACCGTTGAGAGTGTAGCGTATCTGTGCCCCTTCGGTTTCAGAATTTAGGTATATTTTCATGGAAGTTCCTGTAAAGCAGTCCTGATCGGGGCTTATCTCCGGGGCGGAAAGTTTGCGGCGGACAAAGTCATTGATCTTAGTTCTGTCAATACACCATAGGAACGGGTGTCGCGTCTTGAGATTCTTTCCGAAAAGGAAGACGGTATTTTCAGTTGCCACCATTGAAAGCACATAATCGTCGGGATTCCCGGAAGCAATTGGTATATATAGAAAATCCGGATGTTCATCGCCCCTGTAAAGAAGAGAATGGAAGTAAGAATTTTTCGCTTCCTTTTCCTGATTGAATATCAAAAGGTTTTTCCCATCGAAGGCCGAGTTCAACCTCCATCTGTAGTTGGTTTGGGAGGGGAACATGCGCGAGCATTTCCAGATCGATTTCCTGAAGAAATGTGAAAGCTCATCTTCCTTTGTATAGCATAATACGGGGATAGGATCTTTTTCTCCGGATACCGCATATATAGGAGCATTGTCTCTGCCCGCCTGGAAAATTCCCTTAGTATAGTATCCCATCGAGATTTCCTCCCAGTGAGGAAGGAATGTATGGGTGTTTATTGAGTTTTTCTCCCGGTTCCATGAAAAAAGGTTGTATCTTCCCCTGAACATCCCTATGTATAATTTTCTGCCGCCGGGACTGAAAAGATGTTTTATCTCGTAAGACTTGCAGTTGTCAAGCTTGTGTCGCGCCGGTTTTCTGCGATTACTTGCCACCAAGCTCGTTTTTTTCGTTTCGGGGTCAAATTCGATAATCCCCGAGTTGAAGTTCCGGAAAGCCCGCTGATGGAAACTGCCATATCCAATATATATTTTGCCATTGAATCTGCATACGGCGGAGACATCCTCAACCTTGGCTGACTCTATGTATTTCCATTTTTTCCGGTTCACCTGATATTCGAGAATATTTCCATCAGTAGAGACAAAAGTGATTTTTCCGGATTCGAAATAAAACTGCCCTGAACCCAGTATCTTGTGTCCGTCGATATGAAGCGGTACGCTTGTCTGGCGGATTACAGAGAGTTTTTCCGGATTCAGAAGAAAGACCAGCAGTTTTTTGGGAAACCTGCTGCTGTTCGGTGATTCAAGTTGCCCCCAGAACCATACCTGTCCATCTTTGCAGATACTTCCGTGCAAAATGAATTCATTCTTTTCCCGCGAAGAGAAGATGTCCGAAATATCCCCGTCTTTGATAATTTTGTCTATACTCAGTCGGGCGTCTTTCCTGATGATAATGGGAAAGCTTGACGCGGCATCCTTCTCTTGCCTGAACAGTTTCTCCAGCTCCCCGAACTTTATCCGGGTTTTCTGGAAAAGATAGAAATTTTGCTTGGCACGTTTCTCGAAGTCCAGGAACCTGGATTTGAGATCTTGATACTCCTCGTCGCTGATCCCCTTTCTGTCGAACAGTTTTACGAACAGTTCACAGTTCATGGTTTTTTCGGAATCGAGCAGATATTTCAGATAACGCAGGAAATAGTCTGAATGGGATCTGTAAAATCTTGTATTCTTCCATTTGAGGATCTGGGCCAGGTACCCGTAGCACTCATATGTTCTGTCTTCGTGCCTTATCGATTCTCTGTTGTCCCACAGCAGCTTCATGCAGAGATCCAGGTCGCAGTTCCGGAAATCAAGGAAACAGCTGTCGACACGGTCCGAATTGTTGGTTGAACGTGCCATTGACCGGGTGAATTCTCGCCATTTCGCCTCGAGTTCACGACTGTCCGTGCCGTCCCACGAGACAAGATACGGATGTTTGCGATAAAGATCTCTTAAATAGAAGGACTCCTTTATCCATTTGCGCATTTCTGGAAACAGATTAAAATCCCTTCTCAATATCTGTTTATAGGCGTCGACGGAATCGGCGGGCGTATCGTAGAAATATGGCAGATACATGACATAAGGTCTGTAGAAAAGTTCCATCCGCTGGCTGTCTTCCCCGTGTTCCATAACAGCCTTCAGCGCGCGTCTCATCTGCCGGCGGAGGACTTTGAGCTTTTCGGCCAATTTTCTGTCCCGATGCATGTTCAGTCTGTGCGCGTTGAACAGATAGTTCGCCGAACAAAGCAGGACGTTCGCGCCCAGTATCCGCCAGTCGTTTCCGAGGGAGATTCCGTTCTGCGGTATTGATTGGGGTTCGTGCAATACGAAATTGCGGTAGACGCCGAGTACGTATATGAGCTTGTTAAGCTGGTCTGCTGACATCATCGGACTGTCCCGCGACAGCTTCAGCGGAGCCATGGACCCGAAATAGTTCTTTATCTCCAGTTCCCTGTAGAGCGCCCCGCAGTGACCTTTAACACGCAGAAACTGCAGTTCGGGCTTTTTGAGTCCGAGGGCGGCTGCAGCCTCGGCCGCTTCCACGGCGAGGTCGTAGAGTTCGGCCCGAAGCGCCCATTCGCCTTCCTGGTAATACATTTCTCCCTCTGCGAGAATATCCCACTCCACTCCGCTGTCGGTCTTGTCTATTCTTTTCCTCAGCTGTTTGACGATACTTTCGATCGGATCGGCGAAATTATTGTTTTCGCAGGCGACATCGAACTCGAAGGACTTGTCTGTTTTCGGATTTGTCCCTCTGACGGTCGCGATAAGCTGCCCGTCTTCGTTTATCGAGAGTTCGCCGTCGACGATGTAAGATCCGGCCCAGAATCCGCTTTCGGTGTTCGAAAGTTCCTTTTCCCAAACAAGCTCGCCCATCTTCCAGCGTTCGAGCACGAAGAATTCCTTCTCGAGCATCAGTCGTTGCGACATGAGGACGGTGAGCTGCTTTTCGGCAAACAGGAATTCGGGGTCGTCTATAGGTGAGCGTATGTTCATCAGCGATATCGGCACAGCCTGGTCGCGGGTTACCTCGAGTTTCCCAAAGAGGGGCCTGAAACGGCCCAGTACGGATCCTGTCCAGGACTCAACGGACATATTTTCAGAGGGTACTATTAAATTTTCGAGGATTGCTCCCGTGTTGACGCCGACTAACCGCGCGCTCAGCATCTTTTTCCCTTTATGGTCAAACTCTTTTAAGACTATCACCCCGTCCGCGCCGAGCAGGTGTCCGATCTGAATGCAGTTCTCCGCGCGTTGCGACAGCGCGATCTCGTGTTCCTTGAGAACATGCTCGATTGCTGTCCGTTCAAGTACAATAATCCCGTTGTCTCGACCCAGGTCATTCGTTAGAAGGTCGACATATCCGCCGAGCTTGACCGTATCTCCGATAATCGCTATTTTGACGGGGGTTTCCTTGCTTGCTTCCTGGCCAGTCGCTGAATTCCGGGTTAAGAGGCACAGGCCCCACAGAAGGCCTGTAGCAAGAAAACAGGATTTGGATTTAAAAACCGTTTTTATCATAATAGATACCCGGCTCAAAGATTACTTCCCCCCTTTCGCGGCCATGGGATTTTTCATTCCAAGATCCTGTAGAGTCACTGTGTTTTCATTCAACCAGTTTCGGGATCATGCGTTCGGCAATTTTGAGAGCAGCGCCCTGAAGCGCTTTCTTTCCTGTTGCCTGTTCGGCGAGACCTACCTCGACGTTCATCTGCCTGTCGACGGCGACGACATTGCCTTCCTGATCGATGGCCTTAATTTCCACTCTCGACCTGATGCTGATGAGGTTTCCGCGACGGGTTGCGAATTCGCTGAAGCCTTCGCCCTTGATAAGGATATCGGCGTCGTTTTCATTTTCCGTGACCTCGAACCCGGCCTCCTTGCAAACCAGCATCATTTCGGTTTCGGCGGCGGGATCGATTGTCTGCTGTCCGACATGTTCCTCGCTTATGTCGATATGCACCTTCGGCTTTTTCTTATCGGCGACGGATTTTTTTATTGCGCCCAGGATGTCTTCTTTGCTGCGTACCTTGGCTATGAGTTTGTCGGCATCGTCTGATATTATTTCCGAGACCTGCGCGGAAAGTGTTTCGGCGAGGTCGTCGATAGAGGATGTGCCGTTTACGCTTTTACCGAGCACGCGGCTGGTTTCTGTTCCGATCACTTTGGCTACGATAAAGGTCTTGTTCTTGATCTTGAAGACAGAACCTGTAATGATGATCTTCGCTCCGGTAAGCTTGCCGATCTGTATCGCCTGGTTCGGGTCGACCGCGCCGGAAAGATTCAGTTCGGCTTCCTTGAGCATCTTCTCCATCTCCTCGCGCTCGACCAGCCATAGGTTTGGGTTCGCAACCAGGCCGGCAAACAGAAGGTCGGATATCTGTCCGCCCATGTCCTGCACTCCGCTTCCCCGTTCGGAAAACGGGAATATGGCGGCCGGGTAGATTTCGCCCGGACTTTCCGCGTCCTGGGCTTCCGCGGTCTCTGCGATTCCAAGCGCCAACAGCGCCAACAGCGCCAGCAGCGCCGCGGCCAACAGTGTTGTGGTCAGCTTTTTCATCTCAATTCTCCTATATTTGATCTTCTAATGTATGTTTTCTTCATTTCCCATGATCAGGTTTTTTAACAGGTAAAGCGGGGTAGGGGACTTTCCCGCTGTTCCTGCGATATCCCATGTTGTCAGGATAATATAGCCCGTTTTTGTGCGGAATTCGCAGTATGACATTCCGGACTTCGTTGTTTGCAGCGACATTTTCCGGTCAACGCTAATCATTTTAAACCCGTGTTTTTCTATTTTTGTTCCGGCCCAGTTTTCTGAATCGTATTTTTTGCTGAATTCGTTTACGACTTCGTTTCTTCCGATACGGAAACTGCGGAACTCCTCTATGTCAAGAAGGATTTTTCCGGAAAAGGGTGGAAGGAGTATTATGCGTCCGCCTTCTTTCGCGATTCCGGTCAGAGTTCCCGCGATACCGGGGAAATTATCGAAGTCCAGTCCGGAGACTATCAGCACCGAGCCGTCGAAGTTTGCCGGATCATCAATGCCGGTAAACGGGATATCGTGCTTGCCGAACAGTTTTTCGATTTCGCCGCCGCTTTCCGGGCACCAGAGATGTATCGCCAGTTTTTTCAAGCTCGCCTTATCCAGTTCGAATGCTTTTTCCGGGTAGAAATTAAGAGTTTCCCGCCGGGCTTTGCCGTGAATGTTCACTTCAAGGATGCTTGAAGCGACAACTCCCGGCTTGATTTCCGGGAAAACGAAAGCGAAACTGCTTTCCTCCTTGTCGGTGACCTTTCTCCTGCCCGCCGCTACCGTTCTGTTCGCGTATTTCAGGTTCCAGTTCATGAGTTTTCCGGACATATCCTTTGTTTTGACGATCATAGTAATTTTTCTTCCTGAATAGAATGTTCTGTTTGAGGGGTCGACAGACAGTATTTCCTGCGCCTTTATGGCTATGGCCTGGAAAAGGAGCATAGCGAGTAATGTTGCTGAGAATTTCATTTTCTTAAATTGTCGCGGATCGGGCAGAACCGTTATTGCCCATTGTATTCCCTGTCCCCTGACCCGTGTTTCCCCAACCGGGCGCCGGGACTGTCCGATCCGCGACCTGTTTCCAACTCCCTGATTTTTTTTATTCCGTGACAGCCTGCCTGTGCGTCGCCTGACTGCGAGCGTAGTCGCTCAGGCAGACACGCAGACAGGCATGGTATTCGCGCCAAAAGAGCCTGCCGTCCCAACCTGGTTCACGCGGAGTTTTGAAACTTGCTCAATTATAAAGCGTGCCGTCTCGTTCAATTCCGTCGCTGAATTCTTTTCTTTATCAGTTAGACGTAAAAAGGAAGTGGAATCTTTGCGGGATTCTTATTTTTTTTAAAAAATCGGCATAACCCTAACCCGTAATTTTCTCTCGCCAAGCCGCCTGTCTGCCATGCACGGCACAGGCAGGCCAAGATCGCCAAGAAATCTCTCATTCGGGCAGATCGTTGACCGTACGTGTGATCCCACGCTTCATCATGTCCTCGCCAAAATTCAGCAGGCAAGCGAGCTTCATGCCGGTGAGCTTCAGGTAGGACAGAAGCTGCTTCTTATGGGCATTGGTGACCCCATTTGTTCATTTGTTCATCTCGAAATTACGTTTTACAATTTTCTGTTGTATGTTATATCTAAAGAGCCAGTTTCAAAACTCTCCGTGGCGGCCTGCTTGTGCGTCGCCTGACTGTGAGCGTAGTCGCGCAGGCAGGCACGCAGACAGGCGCGGCATTCGCGCAAAAAGAGCCTGCCGTCCCAACGCGGTTCACGCGGAGTTTTGAAACTGGCTCATTCCAACGAAATTTACGGGTACAGGATAATGGGCAAAGTCAGAAAAATACTTGTAGTGGACGATGACAGTTCGATACTTCATCTTCTGAGAATGATGCTGACCCGGAAGGGCTACAGGGTTTTCACGGCCCTGTCGGCCAAGGAGGCGAGGTCGGTGCTGGCCGAAGACCCGGACCAGCACTGTATAGTCCTTGACCTTATGATGCCGACCGAAGACGGCTTCGCGTTTCTCGAATGGCTCAGGAAAAACCCGGATTTTTCCGATGTGCCGGTAATAGTGAATTCGGCCAGGAACCTTGACGATGCCGAGAAAAAGGAGCTTGAATCTTCGGCCATGGGTATAGTCTCGAAAGGGAAAGATTTCATGGAAGGCATATTGAGTTATGTTGAAAACGCATAGGAGAAACCCCGATGATATATAGAATTTCTGTTTTGTCCGCGTTCTTCCTTGTTCAGGGCGCTCTTTGTGCCTGGCCGTGGTTCCCTCCGCTGGTGAACATGGAGAAAGACAAGCCGCCTGGAAAGCTCGAAACCCGGTACAGGGCACTTGGCCCGCTTGTCTCCCACGCAGAGGATGAAGAAGACCGCAGGCAGGTTTCAGCTTTCCGGCCACTGTGGTCAATGGAGACCGGTGAAAGCAACAGCGCCGTGGATTTTTTGTGGCCTCTGTATGTATACCGTGGAAACGATTTCGAGAGCTACTGGCGTTTCATACTTTTATATTCCGGCAGTGGATCAAAGGAAACTCCGGAACACGGCAATCCGCATACCGGGCTCATTCCGCTGTTTTTATATGGACGGGACAGGGAGGTTTTCTACGGCGGGGTTTTTCCCGTATTCGGCAGCTTGCGTGATTTTCTTTCCTATGACAGCATGCAATTCGTGCTTTTTCCCTGTTATCTGCGTACTGAAAAAAACGGGGCCGTGGGTGAATCCTATCTCTGGCCTTTCATTGACTGGGAAAAAGGCGCGAGACATGAGAAACTGCGTATTTTCCCTTTCTACTCGTACCACCGACGCCACGGCTTTT
>CAZGYO010000009.1:0-4719 GCA_964530455.1 uncultured Victivallales bacterium | reverse complement strand
CGCCGGAAAAGCGGGAATTACCGGGCCTGGACGACGCTGTGGCCCTTTTTTATACTCTTCAGAAACGCGGAGAACGACGGATTCGGCCTTTACTGTCCGTGGCCTTTTTTTCAGTACAAGCGCGATATCCCTTCTTCGGCGTCCGTGACCGGCGAGAAAGTGAGCAAGCTGTTTTTCTGGCCGCTCTGGGGGCGACAGACACAGAAGTCCCAGGACTACATGTTTTTTATATGGCCGCTGGGTTCCCGGAGAAATGTACGCGCCGCGGATGGAAAGATCCGCTGGATCTGGGCCCTCCCTCTGTTCTGGTCAAAAGATTCATGGGACAAAAATGGCGACCTGCGTGAGAAATACCGCCGTTTCTGGCCGTTCGCCTCCTGGCTGAGACGGGGGGACAAAACCGTTTTCAGAATGCTTGACGTATGGCCCGAACGCAATATGCCGGTGATAGAACGCAACTGGCATCCTTTGTGGGAGCTTTTCCGGTATTCCTCGACTCCCGACGGCGAGGCATACGACCTTTTCTGGGGGGCCTTGAGCTATGTCGACAGCGCGGAGACCGGAGAAAGAATCACCATACTTCCATTCTATACCCGGCGTGTTGCGGCGGAAGTAGATGACGGGAGCGGAAAACATGACCCCGGCGCTGTTACCGTGAGGCACGACATTTTTATGGGCGCCCTGAGCATTTTTCGCCGCGGGGACGGGAGCAGTACCGCGCGCCTCTTATGGTTTATCGACCTGTGAATTGCGCCTCTGTGTTGACAAAGTTCATCCGAACAAATATAATTCCCGTATTGAAAACAAGGCGATTGAAATGATTATACCTTATGAATCGGATTATTTTCCCGAAAGCGGCAACCTGATATCCAGGATCGGCCGCTTTGTGTATCTCAATGCCCGCAACCTTGGTCGGGGGCTCTTTATCATCGGGGAGGCTTTCCTTTGCGTGCACCTCTTCTACCGTCGCTGGAACGAAGTCCTGCGGCAGATGATACTCGTAAGCTACCGCAGCTTTTTAGTGACATCCATAGTCGCACTTTTCACAGGAATGATTCTTTCTCTGCAGTCCGGACTGATTCTGCGCGACTACAGCCAGCAGATGCGGGTGGGCACACTGGTGGCCGAATCCATGGTAAGAGAAATGGGGCCCCTTATGACGGCTCTGATTCTGGCGGCAAGCGTGGGATCCTCAATTGCGGCGGCCCTTGGCACAATGAAGGTCTCGGAAGAGATAACCGCTCTCGAGGCCATGTCCATAAACCCGGTGCGTTTTCTGGTAATGCCCCGCCTCGTGGCAATGATGGTCATGTGTCCGGCTCTAACGGTATATACCACTATCATAGGGATAGCCGGGGGCGGTGTAGTCGCAAACTCGCAGTTGCACGTCTCATGGAACCTGTACTATGATTTCGCGATAATGTACATCAACGAGAGGGAGATATGGACCATGGTCCTTAAGGCATGGGTGTTCTCGGTTCTCATAGTGGCCGTCAGTTGCTACCAGGGAATGGCCACGGTTGGCGGCGCGGTGGGGGTAGGAGTCGCGACAAGGCGGGCCGTCGTAATCTCTTTCCTGGCTATTATCGTTGTCGGATACTTCATTACGAGGCTTATGTTCTGATGATAAAATTCGAAAAAGTCAGCAAAAAACTTGAGGGCAAAGCCGTGCTCAGGGATCTGAGTTTTGAAGTCGGGTCAGGAGAGACCTTTGTAATACTCGGGCCTACGGGTACGGGAAAATCGGTCACGCTGAAACATCTGATTCGGCTGCTGAGGCCTGATTCGGGTACTGTCAAGGTGGATGGGCAGGACATCTCGGGCCTCGAAAAACTGGAACTGCTGCAGTTCCGCCGCAAATTCGGCATGGTCTTTCAGAACGGTGCGCTGATAAACTGGATGAACGTTTTCGACAATGTGGCTCTGCCGCTGCGTGAAAAAAGGACACTTTCAAGGGAGGAGATTGAGAAAAAGGTCATGAGCGAACTCGAGGAGCTGGATCTGGCCGACGCCGCACACGAGATGCCTGAAAACCTTTCCGGCGGGATGACAAAACGCGCGGCCATTGCCCGTGCCGTGGCGGGTGAGCCGGAGATACTGCTCTTTGACGAACCAACGGCCGGGCTCGATCCGATAATGTCCAGGCGCATAGACAAAATAATCGATTCTCTGAAAAATCGTCTGAAAATCACTTCCGTTATTGTCACACATGATCTGATAACCGCTTTCGGGATAGCCGACAGAATAGGCATGCTACGTGAAGGGAGCATTATCGAATCCGGAACCCCCTCTGAATTCGGAAAGAGCGAGGTAGACTATGTCCGGAAATTTATTGATTGTTTCATACACAAACCCGAGGAGATGGAAAATGGGAGATAAAAAAAGTATTTTAACCGCGGAGTTCCTGCTCGGACTCTTCTTTCTTGGCGCGCTGGGTCTGCTGCTTTATTTCACCGCCGTTGTGAGCGGCAAGGATTTTCTAAGGAGAAAAACGCTGTACCCTCTGAAGGTCAGTTTTGAAAGCATTGCCGAACTCGAAGAAAACCAGACGGTCTATTTCCGCGGCCTGCCGGTCGGAGAGGTGTCGAATTTCAGGCTTGCCGACGACAATGAAAGCGTCCTTGTAACTATGCATCTGGATAGAAAACTGAAGTTTTACAGCGAAGACTACAGCATCGAGATAAGATTGAGTTCTCTGTTCGGCGGGAAGGTTGTTCATATCGACACGGGTACGCGAGGGGATATTGTTTCGGAAGGCGAAATACTTGAAGGTACAGCCCACAAGGATGTCCTGAGTGAAGCATCCAGGCTTGTCAGATCACTGCGGGAAGACGAGAAGCTGCTGCGTGAAAGGTTTATAGAGAGCGGGTTCACGGAGAAACTCGAAGAGACCGTCGCGAATATGAATGAAATATCCGTAAAGATAAAAACCGGCGAAGGCAGCATAGGGAAACTTCTCAACGACCCGGATTTCTACGACAATGCTTCGGATGCCCTCGGCGACATAAAAACGGCTTCCGAGCACTTGAGCAAGCTGGCTTCCGACCTGCGCCAGGGTAAAGGGAGCATGGGCAAACTTCTTACCGACGACAAAGCCTACGAGGACCTCCAGGCGGCTCTGAAGGACATACGCGAACTCAGCGCGTCCATGCGGGAATCCGAAGGCACGTTCGGACGCCTGTTCGCCGACAAGGGCAAGCTGTACGATGAAATGTTTTCCGCCGTGGAGTCGCTGAAACAGGTCAGCAGCCGCCTGGCCGACGGCAGGGGAACAATAGGAAAGCTCATGCAGGACGAGGAATTCTACAACAAGGCCAAAGCCGTCGTCGAACAGCTGCAGGGCGCAGTGGAGGATTACAGGGAGCAGGCGCCTATAGCAACTTTCGGCAGTATGATTCTGGGAGCCCTTTGAAATTAACTGATTGCAATGTAAGTTACGCAGTTGTCTATTATTGCGAATCTAAACATCGTGTGAAACAAAACGGATGCCTAGCTATTGTCCAAACTGTGAAAAAAATGTCGATGTAAAACATGATCAAGCCGACGGCCGCGATATATGCAGTGTTTGCGGCTACGCATTGGCATCGATGGCTTCTTCATTGCGTCCCGGCATGAAGGTCGCCGGCTTCGAGATTGGGGACAAAATAGGGCAGGGGGGTATGGGGGTCGTCTACAAGGCGAAACAGGTGAACCTGCAGAGACACGTGGCTCTCAAGGTCCTTTCCGACGAACTTTCCAGCGACAGCGAGTTTGTGGAGCGTTTCTTCAAGGAAGCTCGCGCGGCGGCAAGCCTCAACCATCCGAATATTGTACAGGTCTATGACGCCGGCACTCATGAGGATCTCTACTTTTTTGCCATGGAACTGATTGAGGGCGAGACTCTTGAAAACAAGCTTGACCGCGACGGCCCAATGAAACCCGCGGACGCGATGGCCGTGGCGTCAAAGATTGCCTCCGCGTTGCAATATGCATGGGCCCGTCAGAAGCTCTGCCACGGCGATATAAAACCTGAGAACATTATGCTCGAGGTGGGCGGAAGCGTGAAGCTTGCGGATCTCGGACTCGCGAAATCCGCGCACGATGAGAGTTCTTTTTCCGACGGCATAATGGCGACTCCGCTGTACGCGCCGCCCGAGCTTATTTCCGGCGACAAGGAAGACATTGACCAGCGTTCCGACATTTATTCCTTTGGCGCCACCATGTATCACATGCTTGCGGGCACTCCCCCGTTTCCGGGAGAAGACCCCGACAAAGTGCTGGAGATGCATCTGCATAAGCCGCCGCCTTCGCTTGCCGAGGCCATTCCGGAACTCAACCCGCTTGTCGCGGAATTCATCGAAAAACTTTTATCCAAATTACCTGACGAACGACCCGAGTCATGGAAAGAGGTCAAGCGCTCTATTGACAAGATGCACAATTTCGAGAGAAAGGTTTTTCACCGAACTTATAATCAGCAGCCGGACATGCCGGATGAAGAACCTGTTTCCAGCGGTATCTCCCCATATATGAAGATAGGGATAGCGGCAATTGTCACACTGATAGTGGTTATCGGGGTGCTTATCTCAGCCGTCCTGAATTCCCCTCCCGAAGACGAATATCAGTCAATCGGCGAGAATCGCGGTCCGGATGTGATCACGAAGAAGTGGGAGCGTCTGAAAAACGAGGTGCCGCTTCTGGATTCCGAGACTGCTATCAAAAGGCTGAAGGCCTTCGTGAGGC
>CAZGYO010000008.1:10339-17057 GCA_964530455.1 uncultured Victivallales bacterium | reverse complement strand
GATGCGGTACTTACCGCTTGGTGGAAGTCGATGTTCGGACAAATCTGCAGACCCACCCCGAAATAACCACCGTCCCACACGTTGATAAACGGGTTTCAAAATACCGTAATGTTGTGATCAGCTACTCTTCCGAGTTTTATCAAAGTAATGAAAAAACCAAAGATGCGACGGTTCTGATGGGCGGGCGTGGCATGTGGATAACTGAGATCGAGCGGGAATTTGTCAAAAAAGGATTTCGGGTTCTTTCCCGGCAAAAGTATAATGAACTTATCAGGGAAAAGGGCGTTCAGGCTTCGAAAGAAGTGGCCAATCTGCTGGGTGCGGATTTGATTATACAAATCAACTCCCTGGAATATTCCGACAACACTGACGTTTCAGACCGAACGGAAAAAGATTTCAAAGTGTATGTTGCCAATTCTTATGGACAGAAAACAGCCCGGGGCCGCATGTCGAAAGAAAATGAAAGGGTTCTCGATCTGGCCGGTGACTACGCCACTCAGGATGTCGATGAAAAAGCCTACATGGCTTTGCTTGATTGTAAGATTATCGATGCCAAAACCGGGGAACTGATTATTTTTTACCGAAATCAGCTGTTTCGCCTGACCAGTGGACGCAAAGCTACCGGTATTGTCAGTTATCTATTTAAACTCGTCGATGAACACTGGCAGTTGAATACGGAGTGAAGCTCTGGTCCGATGAACACTGGGAACTTATTGATACGCAGGGAATCGGCATTGACAAACAGGCCAGTATGGTTAAAAAGGGGATAAACCGTTCTTTCCGGACAGACATTAAGATCCAAATGGTTCGCACTGTAGTTGCTGATTTTGTAAACAAAATCAATGATTTCCGCCGTCAGGGGAGATCGGATTAATCATGAAAAGACTTTCTTTGTTAATTTGCTTCTTCTTTTTCTTCTATCTTACTGCCGAAGAAAATGATAACAGGGGATTGAAAAAAACCTTGTTTAACAACCGGATTTGGGAAGCAGATGAGCAACAACCTGAAGAGAAAATAAAACCGAAAGAAATCGAAACCGAGCCCCAAAAAGAAACGCCAGATAATTCCCATTTCCAAGTCAAGGAGCAAGCAATCCCGGAAACAACCCCAGCTCCGGAACCAAAAATAATCAACAAAAAAGTTATCCCTTTCATCACTTTGGCGGAAAAGTCTGTAACTGAAAAAAATCTTGAATGGTTCAGACAGCTGGGCCAATATGCCAAAAAACATCAGCCGGGTAGTAATAATCTTGCGAAGGCCCGGAATGTCATCAATATTCTGGATCGGGTTGCGCAATGGCAGGAAGGCAATAAATATACCAAGGACGCTTTTTATGCCAACACCAATCACTTGGGTCGTTTCTCTTTTTTACCGCCTGTTCCGGATTTAAAAACTGGAACCGTATATTTCCAATCAGAAAAAAAAAGCAAGACCTTAAAGGAAAAAATTGACAATATCATTGATGCAAATATGGGCAGAGGCACTTGTGGTTGGTGGCGGGAACATCTCTTGCGGAGCTTTACCGCTGCCGGAATTAATATTCAAGATATTTATAAAGCTGAAAGTTCTGTTTCCAGTCCTGATGAACTCAAAGCTTTCGTCGATGATAAAATGCCCAATTCAGTACATACGGCCTTATTGGTAGTCAATGAAGATGAAAAACTTTATGTTTTTGACCCGTGGTATCACGGACATAATAAAGGAATGCTTTGGGGAGGAAGCGGAATTAAATCAATAGCGGGGGTGGGCAAATCGAAATTCAACGGAATGCTCTTCAAAGACTGGTATCATATTCAACACTCATCCAGCCGTGGCACTCTTGAGTTGGAGACCCTTGTCGCAGGATCTGACGATCTCCAGACTCAAAAAGCCAAGTATGCGATGGCCCGGGCAAAATTTGATTTAAAAATCTGGCGAGAACGATACGGGAATATATCAACTCCCGTCGATTGGCTGACCCGTGAACTTTGGGAAATGATAAAAAGCAAAAGTTCTATTAAAAAAACGCTAATTGATCAGTTGTTTCAAAATCAAATTCAATTTTTAAATAAAGTAATCATCCTGCCGAAAACAAAAATAGCGGGAAACATTCTCGACTTCGAAACCAGGCCATTAGGGCTTGAACCCGTCTTTAAAAATAAGGTAATTCAGTTCGCAGCTTCAGTTATGATTCCCAAAACTGAAATCAGGCTTGATCATCGGCTTAAATGGCAGCTTTTTGACCCTGGCGGGAGCTTGGTTCTGGAGAAAAAAGCCCCGACCCCTTACTTTGAAGCAGATTTCAAGGAACCGAACGCCCGGCCATTTTTGGCAAAATTTAAAATCGACCTAGCCAAACTTGACCGAAATAAACCTGGTATTGATCAAGGGAAATATACCCTGTTACTTATTCAGGAATTTCCAAAAAACTTTTTCCCAAAATCAGATAAAGCGAAAATACAATTCCGTGTTTTTGCCTTGACGGCTGAGCCTGCGCCAAGCAAGGAAATATCGCGGGAAACAACGACCGAAACGCAGCATTCAGATCCGGGCGCCGAGACTGAAACAACCGTCAACAAGAAGCCTTCGCAAAAACCGCATTCTGAAGCTATTATCCCCAACCCGAAACCTCCGCCAAGCACTGCGACAGTAACAAAGCCCACGGCCAAGCCGACACCCGCCCCACCGAAACAAAAACTGAAGATATCAGTAAAACCAGTAGTCAAGCCGGGTGAAATGTTTAAATTCGAAGTAATTTATCCTCCCCACTATAAAAATCCACAAATAGAAGAAATTACCTATACCAATAATCTGGATACCCTCGACGGCACGCCATTACCCAAAAAAAGAATCGGCCATCTGATTGCCGATAATCTGGTCACTAGAATGGAAAAAGCCCATTTAACTGTCGATGTCAGGGATCGCGACACCCCCGGAGTTTTCGAAAGTGCCTCCGCTAAAATTATAATAAATGCATATACCAAGGAAGAAAAAATTGAATTGCATATTGCCGGCAAAATGCTTTCAGGAAGAACATATAATTTTCAAATTTCGGTTCCCCAACACTTTAAACGGCCCCTGTCAGTTCATGTTAAGTCTTCTTTGGGCAAACATTTGAAAGTCTTCTCAACAACCACCAGTCTCAACGGTTCCGTCAAGGCCTGGGGGAACGGAGACCCGAACGTGATCTTGACGGGCAAGGTTTCCGCCACGGTTTATGATGATAAAACTAAAACAGGTTACGTGGAAAAGATGGTGCAAATTGATGAACCGACCCCGGAGGATTTGAACAAAATCCCGATGGAGCAACCTCCAACCTGGTATGAGGAAGCCGTCAAATTTACCTGGGATGTCACTAAAAAAACTGTAGAAACTACGGGCGAAGTTTTAAACACCACCGGCCAAGTGATGAATGCAATTGGTCAGGCAGAAGCAAAACACGGTTATCTGGGAAAAGCTCTGCAGCAACAGCAAAACAAGGCAACCCAATCGTCCGAAAGCAATTACCTGAAACCGGCTGATACCACACCTAAACCGAAGCAACCAGACTGGATGAATCCTCAAAAGACTAAATCTTCTAAACCTTCTACATCCGGTCTCCAAAAAACTTATTATATTGTAAAATCAGTTACAAAAGATCTCAAAAAAAATAAGACTAACATTGGCTTCGCAATTTTCGATAAAAAGCCGAGATATCCTGTGCAATGGGTTGGAAATTGGGCGAAACTAACTCAAACCGTGGTTTATACGGCCCAAAGTTATGAGGAAGCAAATAAAGTACATAAACAGCGCTTCTATCCTCAAAGCAAAAAAGAATGGCAACCTGACTTCATTACTTTTAAGCCCAAATAATTCAGCATTTAAATTGCAAAATAGGTATTAAAAATTTGATGGTTAAAATGATGCAGCTAATCAGGTCGATAACTGCTTGTGAAAAGATGTTTTTGCAGTTTAACCCTCGGGTTACCGCATCGCACCGCGATTCTGACTTCGTCAACCGTCACTTCGCTTCCAATGCGGTTCACGCGGAGTTTTGAAACTGGCTTTTTGTTATATTTTTCCGGCTAATGTCACGGGTTAACGTTATTTTGAGCAACAAGAGCGGGGGGTTATCCCGGACTTTTCATGAGTTTTCGGGTTATCGATATGGAGACCGACATGAGTACGCTACAAGACAAGAAGGCGTTCATCTGCGATATGGACGGGGTGATCTATCACGGCAATCGCTTGCTGGAAGGGGTAAAGCAGTTTGTCGAATGGCTCTATGCGAACGATAAGCGATTCTTGTTTCTGACCAATAGTTCTGAACGAACTCCGCGCGAGCTGGTGCAGAAGCTAAGCCGCCTTGGCATTACCGTGGAGCCGGAACACTTTTATACATCTGCTTTGGCCACAGCGAGCTTTCTCGCGTCGCAGAAGCCGGCGGCTGCGGTGTATGCCATTGGCGAAGCCGGCTTGATCAACGCCCTCTACGATCAGGGACTTTCGATGAATGACCACAACCCGGACTATGTGGTGGTCGGTGAGACTCGGGCTTACAGCTACGAGAAAATCGAAAAGGCTGTCCAACTTGTGTTGCGGGGCGCGAGGCTCATCGGTTGCAACCCGGATCTGACTGGCCCGTCGGAGGCGGGGATCGTCCCGGCCACGGGCGCGCTGGTGGCTCCGATCGAATTGGCCACCGGCAGAAAGGCGTACTTCGTAGGCAAGCCCAACCCGCTGATGATGCGTCACGCGCTGAAGCAACTTGGCTGTCGCCGCGAGGAGACAGCTATCGTGGGCGACCGGATGGATACCGACATCATCGCGGGGATCGAGTCGGAAATCGAAACCGTGCTCGTTCTCAGCGGCGTGACCCGCCGGGATGAATTGCCGTCGTTCCCCTACAGCCCGCACCACGTACTGCAAAACGTGGGCGAATTAGTGGTCGGGTTGGGTTAAATATCTAATTATCAACTGTTTAACACAACCCGACCACGGCGGCCATATTGCGGCGCAAAATGGCGGAGAGGGGGGGATTCGAACCCCCGGTACGGTTTCCCGTACGCAGGTTTAGCAAACCTGTGCTTTCAGCCGCTCAGCCACCTCTCCGATGGCGGGTGATCCGGCAGGTTACCAAATCGGGCATCTACAATAAACCTTGGATGTGATTCATCAAGTGGCGCGAATGAAAAAGTTCAGGGTCCGGATTTACTCTTGCGGAACATCCGGTGAAGTATGGCAAGTCCGGCTGCCAGCGCCGCAATTCCAAGCAGGTCGAACCAGAAAGGTTGGAATGCGACTTTCGAGAGGTCGATCTCGCCTGAAAATCCGGGAATGTCCATTATATAACCGAAAAATCCCGCCCACGCGATTAAGTTGTGCAGTCCGTGCACGAAAAAACAGAGGTAGATGGAACGCGTTTCCGTGTAGATCCAGCCGAGGACGACTCCGAGCAGGAAAGCTGAAAAGAACTGATACGGGTTAAGGTGCATCAGGGAAAAAAGAACGGCGGAGACGATTATGGCTGTCCATTTGGAATAATGGTTCAGGAACCCCCTCAGAATAACGGCCCTGAAGAGAAGTTCTTCTGACAGCGAAGCGATCGGGACAAGCAGAAGGAAAGCCGATACCGGGTTTTCGAAAAACCCCAGCATGGCCCTTTGGATGAACTCGGGCATCGGAAGGAAATATCTTAAAATATTGTCGAGTTCGGACTCCACAATAACCGAACCGAAAACGGTGATGATAAGCGGGGGGATATACATCCACTGCTCTATGTTAAAACCGAAAATCTTCCTGATTGAAGTCCGCATATATAAGAAGATTCCTAAAGCTACCGGAACGAGTATCAGGTTTATCGAAATGCGCAGATACGGCACAACGGCCGACAGCGCGGCTATTCCGGCGTGTTTTGCCGCGACATTCAGCAGTTCCACCGCTATCCCGAGAATAAACATGGCAAACAGGCATGCGGCAATCAGGAGAATTGACTGCCAGATACAGGGAAACTTTTTTCTGTTTTCATTCATAGGTAAAAAATGCGGTGCTATAGAATTTTCATAAAATTATGGATCCGTGAGAATCCCCGCGGGGCATTGGCTCAACAATTTATTTATTGCTCTTTTTGTGACTAATGCCACGGATTCACGAAAATGATATATCAGTGTCTGAGGTCTCTCATCTTGAGCGGGCGGAAGTTTTGCATGGCCCGTTTTCGGGTATTTGCGTTTATCGAGAGGTATTTCCATCTGCCGTACGGGAAGTTGTGTGGATGGAAGTTTTCGACCCAGGGGTGCAGAAGGCTGTATGAACTCGGATAGCTTTCGAATATCCAGGGGCACTGCAATGTAAGCCATTCGGCCATTTCCTTGTATTTCCGGGTCCTTTCCGTGCAGTGCGGCATCGTCTGTATTTCCTCGAACATCCTGTCGAACTTCTCATTCCGGTAAAAGGCGCGGTTACAGCTTCCGGCGTTCGGGGCGTAGAAAAGCTGCAGAAAGTTTTCCGCGTCGGGATAGTCTCCGATCCATGAAAGCCTGAAGAGTTGGAGTTCACCTTTACGGAGTTTCTGGAAGAAGACCGGTTTATTATTCAGAACGGGATTGATCTTTATTCCGATGCGTTTCATGTCCTTAACCATCAACTCGGCGAGCTGCCGGTAGTCCGGAGTGTTGCCTCCCTGGTCGAATCTGAGTTCAAGCCTTTTTCCGGTTTCGGCGGATATCCCGTCAGGATACCCGGCCTTTTCCATTTCCTC
>CAZGYO010000008.1:0-10329 GCA_964530455.1 uncultured Victivallales bacterium | reverse complement strand
TTCCTCCCTCGCTTTTTCCAGGTCGAACCGACTGTACGGATTCTTGAGTTCCGGGTTGTGTCCGGCAACTCCCGGCGGAACCGGGCCGTGCGCGGGTACAAGCCTGTAGTTCGCGTGTTTTACGCGCGCCTGCACATTGTAAGCGAGGCTTATGGCCCTTCGGAGATGGAGATTCCCGGCCAGAACGGGGTCGGAAAAGTTGAATCCTATGTAGTTGATTCTGAAATCCGGGATTTGAAGCATGCGGATATCTCTCTGTTTCAGTGCGTCTACGAGTTCCAGATTTTCGTTGACCACCGCATCGAAGTTATCCTTGTCAAGAGAGTAGTAGTCGAGTTCGCCCTGCAGAAAGAGCAGCCAGCCGCTCAACTGCTGTTTAACAAGGTAGCAGACAACGGAGTCCAGGAGAGGAAGCGGCCGGTCCCGGTCGGAAAGGTTTTCAGCTTCCTGAAAATACTCTGTCCGGTATTCGTGGTACCTGTCCATCCTGATCCTGTAGTTTCTGATCCATTCTGTCATTTCGAAAGGTCCGGATCCCACCGGATGCTCCGCGAAATTCGCGGAATATTTTTCGACCGCTTTTCTGGGCACTACTGAAAGGTATGGCATTGCCAGTGCGTACAGAAATCTTGGATCGGGCTTGTCCAGCAGTATTCTGAACCTGTACTTGTCTATTATCTCGAGTCCCGGACATCCTCTGTCGTAGGGCGAGAAGTCCCCCTTTTCGGTATTCCCGGTAAGTTCTCTGAACTCATCTATCCCTTTTATCTTTCCCCTGATAAGCCAGAACCCGGGCGAATGCAGACGGCTGTCGGCAAGCCTCAGTATTGAAAAAACGACATCTTCAGATGTGACGCGCCTGGATTCCTCGTCCGGAAAACACTGGTCTCCGTGGAATTTCAGGTCTCTGCGAAGTTCGCATTCTATGCGTGTGAAGTTTCCGTTAACCTCGGGCATTTCCTGAAGCATGGAGGGGACGAGCCTGTATGGACGTTCGGTATAGCTGTATTGCAATGGGGTGTCGTAGAAGTTTGAAACCATGTACGCGCTTGTAAGATCCGCGGCCAGTGCAGGGTCAAGAGTGTTTATCTTTCCTCCGGCGCTGACGCGAAGAACTCCGCGGCCCTCTTCCGTCGGCCCGGGCCCGCAGTTGCAGAGCAACGCCGTGATTATCGCAAGACATGCCCCGGAAAACTGTTTTGAAACGGGCTCTAAAAAATCAACTTTAAGCATTTGCGGTAGTAACTACAGCATCATGCTGAGCCCTCCGGGTTAGCGCATCGCACCGCATCTGCATCCTCATTTTGAGTTCGCAGCGGTTGCCGCAGTGTCGCTCAAAATAAGAATAAACCCACGGCACGCTGCGGCAACTGTTTTTTTTAGAATTATTTGTCCAGCAGTCCATATTGCTCCAGCTTCCTGTGAATCGTCCTTCGGCTTATTCCGAGTTTTTTCGCGGCCCGGGACTTATTTCCTTCGCACGCTTCCAGAGCCTTGATGATCAGCATTTTTTCGTGTTTTGCCAGGTTCAGAGAGCTTCCCTGTATCAGATTTTCGCGCGTACCCGGACTGATAGCCTCCCGGATGTTTATGGGAATGTGCTCGACCTGCAGGACTTTTTCCCTGGACATCACGACCATCCTTTCCACGCAGTTGCGAAGTTCGCGCACGTTCCCTCTCCAGTCATAGTTTGTCAGGATGTCCAGCGCTTCCTCCGTTATGGAATCCACCTGCTTGTCGTTCTCTTCGGCGAACTCCTTTATGAAAGCCCTTGTCATTACGGGAATATCTTCTTTTCTGTCGCGCAGAGGCGGCATGTTTATGGTGACAACGTAGAGCCTGTAGAAAAGGTCCTCACGGAAATCGCCTGACTCCATCATTGCTTTCAGGTCGCGGTTGCTTGCCGCAAGGACACGCGTGTCCGTTTTTATGGATTCGGTGCCTCCGACCCTTTCGAAACTGCGGGTCTCGAGTGCGCGCAGGATCTTGACCTGTATTGCCGGGTCGATCTCGCCTATTTCATCGAGAAAGAGCGTGCCCCCGTCCGCCAGTTCAAAACGCCCTTTTTTCTGTTCCGTTGCGCCCGTGAAAGCGCCCTTTTCGTGCCCGAAAAGTTCGGATTCCAGGAGATTTGCCGGAAGAGCGGCGCAGTGGACTGCGACAAATCTGCCCCTGCGTCCGCTGAGCTGGTGTATGCCCCTGGCGGCGAGTTCCTTGCCGGTCCCGCTTTCGCCGCTTATCAGAACCGTGGTTTTTGCCGGCGCAACCTGCTTGATAGTCTCAATCACCTCGTGCATCGCCGCGGATTCCCCGAGCATGTTTCCAAGGCCGTACTTGTCGTCCAGGCGGCGTTTCAGGTCCTGATTCTCAATCGTTATTTTCCTGGTCTCGAGCGCCCTCTCGACTGTAAGTTCCAGCTGGTCCAGATTCACGGGTTTAGTGACAAAGTCGTATGCGCCCTCGCGCATTGCGTCGACGGCGGTCGATATCGAGCCATAGGCCGTGAGGATTATGCACTGAGGCTTGGGTATTTTCTTCAATGCGCTTTTTATTACCTCCATGCCGTCGGCTTCGGGCATCACAAGGTCGCTTAGAATAAGGTCATAGTTGTTTTTTTTGAGCAGATTCAGCGCGCGCTTGCCGTCTTCGGCCAGTGTCACGTCGTATTTTCTTCTCAGCAGTCTCTGCAGGCCTTCCCGTGTACTTCTTTCGTCTTCAACCACAAGAACGCTGAGTTTTTCCTGTTTTCCGGTCATTTAACCGTCCTTTTCGTTTTCCGGTTTTGATTTTTCCGTTTCCACCGCCGGGGAGGGGAGGAGTCTTACTCTGCGGGAACTCCGCGGGAGCCTGACAGTGAAAACCGTCCCTTCGCCTTCCTCGCTTTCGACGGAGAGTTCGGCGCCATGGTCCCTGGCGATACGTTCCACGATCATCAGCCCCAGCCCGTTGCCTCCTTTTTTCGTGGAGTAGTACGGTTCGAATATCTGGCCGATATTTTCAGAAGATATTCCGGAGCCGGTGTCGGCTACGGAGAAAATCACGTAATGGTCGTCATAGGAGCAGCGTATAAATATCTCGCCGCCTTCCCCGGTCGCGCCGATGGCATTTTTCAGAAGATTGTAGAAAGCCTGCTTGAGTTGCAACCTGTCTCCGTGGATTGTCGGCAGAAAGTCCGGCCATTCGCATTTGACGTCTATATTGCGGTTCTCTATTTCGCAGCGCAGCGAGTTTATGGTTTCTATTATTATCGGTTCCATTTCCAGCGGGACAAGATCCGGTTTTCTTGAACGCACGGCCTGCAGGAACTGTGATATGATCATATCGAGCCTTTCGACTTCCTGTTTTGAGACCTTGAGCAGTTCAAGCGCTTCGGTGTCTTCGTTTCCCTCGTTTTCTTTCAGGTGCCGCTCGAGCAGCTGAAGGTGTATATGAATGCTGTTCAGGGGATTGCCTATTTCGTGGGCGACGCCCGCGGCCAGCAGCGATATCAGGTGTGTCTTTTCAGTTTCTATAGTGTCCAGAGTCTTTTCCCTTGACTCTGTGACATCGTGTATAATAACTGCGGCCGTCCCCTTGTCCGGTTCCAGCGGGACCACGTAGAAAAGCAGGTATCTGTGTACGGGGTAAAGCACCTCCAGTTCCTGGCGGAAAACTCTTCCCCACTCCTCCTCTTTTCTGGAGAGTATACCGCGCCAGTCCACATCCTTGATAAACCGCGGGATCTTCTGGTTCTCGACGGATTCCGGCATCCCGAGAAGTTCTTTGGCCGAATTGTTCACGTATCTGATACGCAATTTTCTATCGATGACGATGACCCCCTCGAGAATGGTGTCGAATATGGTTTCGAAAAATCCTTTTTCCTTTGCAAGCCGCAGCACGTAGGCCTGGATGTTGTTATTGTCCAGTTTATCGATGCGCCCCATCAGTCTTTCAAAATAGCGGTCAGGCATATAAAGCTCCGAAGTGATATTATTCCAAAATTCGTTGGGCCAATGCCCCGCGGGGATTCTCGCGGATCCACGATTGGACAAGCATCATAATCTACACCGCCGCCGGGTCGAATCAAATGCACGGATTAAAATCCGGCACGAACTGGCTTTCGGAGAAAAACTGCGCTAGTGTAAAGACAGTGGTGCATATTCAGTAAACCACGTCGGGGTCGGCCCCGAGCAAACGTGAATATGTACAGACGGTGCGGATTGCTCAGAACTATACGGAGAGAGAGAGATGGTGTATACTGAAGGCGCCAGGACAGTGCAGATGAACGACGTGGTACGCGTTCACTACAGCGGCAGGACCGATGACGGCGAGGAGTTTGAAACCACTTTCGACGAGCAGCCTTTTGAAATTTGTATCGGGGAGACAAAGATCATAAAGGGGTTCGAGAACGCGCTTCTGGGGATGGAGGAGAACGAGACCATCGATGTCAATATTCCTTGCTCTGAGGCTTACGGCGAATACAAAACCAGCCTGATCGCCGTGCTCCGGAAATCAGAGTTTCCGCCTAATTCTATTCCTGCCGTCGGCTGGCGCATGAAGATCGGGCCGATACCGGTACTTGTAAAGGATATGGATGAGACGACGGTGACTCTGGACGGCAACCATCCTCTTGCGGGACAGGATCTGGATTTCAGGATAAAAGTGGTCGAGATACTGTAGGGCCAATTTCAAAACTCTCCACTGCATGCTGCGGCACATCTGTTTTGTCATTAAGCGCTTGAAGTAGTCACTGCGCCGTCGCGCTGGATAACTTCGTATCTGCGCCGTCATGCGAATCTCGCGGATCTACGTTGTATGCCTTTGATTTTTCCATCCCAGGGCTTATCGTATCCGTCGCGAAATAATTCAAAGCAAATCTGAAAAGAGAGGTAGAATATGGTCAATATTCTTCACGACAAAGACGCAGACATCGAGGTTCTGGACGGCAGGACGGTGGCTGTAATAGGTTACGGGAGCCAGGGCTCCGCCCAGGCGCTCTGCATGCGCGATTCCGGCGTGAACGTAATTATCGGTTCCATCAGGGACGCCTCATACGACCAGGCGGTCGTGGACGGTTTTGACGTGATGCCGATTGCCGAGGCCGCCGAGAAGGCGGATGTAATCCACATCCTCCTGCCCGACGAGTTTCACGGTTCGGTTTACGAAAAGGATATCAAGCCCGCGATGAAAGCCGGCAAGGCGCTTTCCTGTTCGCACGGATTCAATATCGTCTACGAACAGATCATCCCCCCGGAAGATGTTGATGTCATAATGGTAGCGCCCAAGAGCCCGGCCACCGAGGAGAGGAAAGCCTATCTGGCAGGTTTCGGTGTCCCCGGACTGGTGGCGGTCAAGCAGAATCCCAGCGGCAAAGCGCTGGACACGGCTTTAGCCATGGCAAAGGCCATGGGATTCACTCGCGCGGGCGTTCTTGAATGCACTTTCGAGCAGGAGACCTACGAGGACCTGTTCGGAGAACAGAACGTTCTCTGCGGAGGTTGCGTGGATCTGATGAAGACCGGGTTTGAAGTGCTGGTTGAAGCCGGATACCCGCCTGAAATGGCCTATTTCGAATGCGTCCACGAACTCAAGTTGATTGTCGACCTGATCTATGAAGGCGGCATCCAGAAGATGAACTCGGTCATTTCGAACACCGCCGAATGGGGTGAATACTACAACGGTCCGAAGATCATCAACGCAGAGGTCAAACAGCGCATGAAGGAATCGCTTGAACTGATTGAAAGCGGCAAGTTTGCCAAAGAGTGGATTGAAGAAAGCAAGGCCGGCGCGCCGAACCTTCTCAGTAAGCGCGAGAAACTCGGCGAACACGAGATCGAAAAGACAGGGCAAAGAATACGCGAGATGTTCGAACAGAACTGACACCGGACAAAGCTGGCGCTATAATTTCATGAAGCCGGTACGATGTGGGTTCGCCGACACAGGTTTCCGGAGGGGGAACGGAGAATTGTCATGGTAATATTGAGACGGAGTTCTTTCATTCTGCTTTCTATATTGTGTTCCTGCGCGCTGTTCAGGCCGGATGAACCTGATGCGGTGGATGTGCAACTGCATTCATATTTCACGGACCACGCGGTTTTTCAGCGCGGGGAACCGATTCCGGTTTACGGCACGGCGGGCCCGGGCGGTTGGCTGAAAGTTTCGCTGGGGAACAGTGTCAAATGGGCGAATGCGGGTGCTGACGGCGCCTGGCGCGTGACATTTCCTCCATTGCATGCGGGTGGACCCTATGCCCTGATGGTTGAATCCGCCGGTGGTGAACTTCTCAAGCTGCAAGATGTATTGATAGGGGACGTCTGGATTTGTTCGGGGCAGTCGAACATGGAGTGGCCGGTATCTCGTTCAGCGAATGCGGACTACGAGATTGCCGCGGCGAAGTATCCTGATATACGACTTCTCACCCTGCCGCGGAAAAGCTCTGCGGATCCCGTGGACAGTTTTGACTCGGAATGGGTCCGGTGTTCGCCGGAGAGTGTCGGGGACTTTTCGGCGGTCGGCTATTTTTTCGGGCGCGAACTTCATACTGTATTCGACGTGCCCGTAGGTCTGGTCAACAGCTCCTGGGGCGGGACCATCGCGGAGGCGTGGACGCCGGCGGCGGCGCTGGAATCTGAACCGTTGCTTGCACCGATGATGGATAAGTTCAAAAAACAGGCCGAGACTTATCCGGAGAGACTCGAAGAATACGAGAAACGTCTTGAAACGGTAGACAGCGGCGGCAGAAAAAAAACGAAGTATCACATCGACGGGGGAAACGGGGGTGAAGCTATGGGATGGGCCCGGCCGGAATTTGACGACAGCGCGTGGTCTTCGGCGAGACTTCCCGGATACTGGGAGAACGTGACCGACTATAAAATGGACGGGGCGGTATGGTTCAGGAGATGGGTTGAGATACCGGCCTCATGGAAAGGGAAGGAGATAAGAGTTTCACTGGGGGCTATAGACGATTTCGACACAAGTTACCTTGACGGAGAGATTATAGGAAGCACCGGCAGTGAGACGGAGAACGCATGGTTCGTTCCTCGGAACTATAAGGTTTCCGGAGACAGGATTGAAGGTGGAAAAGCCCTGATAGCCGTCAGGGTTTTCGATCACTTCGGTTCCGGCGGTTTTGCGGGAAGAGAAGACGAGATGTTTATTGCCTGCGGCTCCGAAAAGACGCCGCTTGGCGGCGAATGGAAGTATAAGGTGGAATTTGCCCTGGATCCGCTGGCGCTTGATCAGAGCAGAAAGCGTATCCGGCCGATTCCTCCCGACAGCCCGAAATTTCCCGCCACACTGTACAACGCGATGGTCAACCCTCTTGTCAGGAGCCCTGTGCGCGGAGTGGTGTGGTATCAGGGAGAGTCGAATGCAAGCAGGGCTCGCCAGTACAGGACCTTGATGAAGACGCTCATAAAATCCTGGCGTGGCGCCTGGGGCGACTCTGATCTCCCATTCATAATGGTGCAGCTTGCGAATTTCGGAAAGTCCGCCGGCACAGCTGCCGACTCGGCCTGGGCGGAACTGCGTGAAGCGCAGATGATGGCTCTGGAGCTTTCGAATACCGGGCTGGCGACCGCGATTGATTTGGGCGAGGGCAAGAATATACACCCGAAGAACAAAGAGGATGTCGGCAAAAGACTGGCTTTATGCGCGTTCAAGATCAGCTATGGCGCCGACAACATAGTTTATACGGGGCCGATTTATAATTCGATGGAACTTAAAGGCGCCAGGATTGAGATAGCTTTTGATCATATCGGCAGCGGGCTTGTATCAAAGGACGGCAAAGCCCTGAGACATTTCGCGGTTGCGTCGGAAGACGGCGAATTTGTTCCTGCCGAGGCCGAGATCAAAGGGGACCGTGTGGTGGTATGGAGTCCCGGCATCAAGAGGCCCGCGGCTGTAAGGTATGCCTGGGCGGACAATCCCGAGAATCTGAATTTGTACAACGAAGAAGGCCTCCCGGCGCTTCCGTTTCGCACCGACACCGACAGCGGGAAGGCGGAAATGCGTAACGGGAATTAGCCCCGTTATTTCATGAAAAATCGATATTTTAGGGTTAATGGCCTGTTTATTAAGACTTTATGTGAATTTTTTGAAATCACAAAATGTAATTTCAAAAACAACTTCACGCGTTCGTGAAACAAAGGGGTTAGGATATGAGCGAGAAAAAGAAATATCTGGATACTTCAAAAAGTGTTGAAGAAAGGGTAGAAGATCTGCTGTCGCGAATGACCGTAGAGGAAAAGGTATCGCAGCTGCGTTTTGATTCACCGCCGATTCCGCGCCTTGGAATCAGGGGATACAACTGGTGGAGCGAGGCGCTGCACGGCGTGGCGAGAGCGGGACGCGCCACTGTGTTTCCGCAGGCTATCGGCATGGCAGCCACATTCAACGAGAATTTGATACGGGAAACGGCTTCGGCTATTTCCGATGAGGCCCGCGCCAAATATCACGAGACCCTTAAACAGGGCAGGGACAGTGTCCAGTACGGTGGGCTGACGTTCTGGTCGCCCAACGTAAATATTTTCCGGGACCCCAGGTGGGGACGGGGGCAGGAGACCTGGGGGGAGGATCCGGTCCTCACGGCGAGAATGGGCACTGCGTTTGTAAGGGGCCTGCAGGGAGATGATCCGAAGTACTTGAAGACCGGCGCCTGCGCCAAGCATTACGCTGTTCACAGCGGTCCGGAAGGACAGAGACACAGTTTCGACGCCTGCTGTTCGAAAAAGGATCTGTTTGAAACCTACCTTCCTGCTTTCAAGGCGCTTGTCGATGCCGGGGTCGAATCCGTGATGGGCGCATACAACAGGACGAACGGCGAACCGTGCTGCGGGAGCAGGACGCTGCTGCTGGACATACTCAGGGAAAAATGGGGATTTGATGGTCATGTGGTTTCCGACTGCTGGGCAGTGCAGGATTTTCATTTGAACCACAAGATTACAAGCACTCCGGCGGAATCGGCTGCCATGGCCCTGAAGAACGGGTGCGACCTGAATTGCGGCGGCGCTTTTGAATATCTTCTGCAGAGCATTGACCGGGGGCTGTGTTCGGAAGAGGATGTGGACAGGGCTTTGGAGAGGCTTTTGAACACGAAGTTCAGGCTCGGGATATTCGACCCCGATCAAGAGGTCAGATACGCTTCATTGCCGCCGGAAGTCATCGACAGTGAAAAGCACCGGGCGCTTGCAAGGCGTGTTGCCGAAGAGTCAATCGTGCTTCTGAAAAACGACAGGGGGCTCCTTCCGATCAGCGGCGAAATGCGCAAGATCTATCTTGTCGGGCCCAACGCCGGGACAATAGAGGTACTTCTCGGGAACTATTACGGTACGAACTCCAGGCTGGTGACTATTGCCGAGGGGATAACCGCCAGGGCGGGAGACGAGCATCCGATCCAGTACCGCGAAGGGATACTTCTTGACCGTAGAAACCCGAATCCGGTCGACTGGTCGACGCACGAAGCCGGCATAAACGACGTGGTTATAGCGGTGATGGGGCTACATCCGAGTCTTGAAGGCGAGGAGGGAGATGCGATCGCATCGGCTCTGAAAGGGGATCGTCAGGATATCGGTCTACCGGGGGAGCAGGAGGAATTTCTGAGAAAGCTGAAGGACAAAGGAACTCCGATCGTTCTTGTGCTTACCGGCGGCAGTCACATATCCGTTCCGGAAGACATAGCCGACGCGATAGTATATACCTGGTATCCCGGAGAAGAGGGAGGGAACGCTTTGGCACGGGTCCTTTTCGGGGACGTGTCTCCGTCCGGTCGCCTTCCGTTCACCGTGCCATATACGGTTGAGGACCTTCCGCCGTACGAGGACTATTCCATGAAGGGGCGGACATACAGGTATATGATGAAAAAACCGCTTTTCCCGTTCGGATTCGGGCTCAGCTACAGCAGTTTCAGCTACGACGGGATCAGGCTTTCGGCGGAGAGAATAAAGGCCGGGGAATCGGTCAGGGTTTTTGCGAAAGTGGCAAACCGCGGGGCCCGCGACGCTGACGAGATTGTCCAGCTGTATCTCAGCGACCTTGAAGCGTCCGTGGATGTACCCGTCTGCGCTCTTAAGGATTTCAGAAAGATTCGCATTAGCACCGGGCAGAGCGTGGAACTCGAGTTCGAGATAGTTCCCGACATGATGGAACTTGTTAATGAGGAGGGCGAAAGCGTTCTTGAACCCGGAAGGTTCAAAGTATACGTCGGCGGCGCCGCGCCGCTGGAGAGAAGTGTTGAACTCGGCGCGGCGCAACCCGTCTCCGCCGAGTTTAAAGTGCATTGATTCATATTCGGCTTTGCCGAATCTGAATATGCACGGCGAAGCCGTGCCCAGAACCGCCGTGGCAACTGTT